>QOQC01000017.1 GCA_003331365.1 Flavobacteriales bacterium
TTATTGTATGAGAGCTCTTTTCCGTTGAGTTGTTCAAACATTTCTTCGAATTTTCCAAAAAAGAAACCACCCTGATGAGGGTTCTCTCCATACCTTAAAGTTCTTGAATTAGGCTTGCTAATTTTTAGCGAGGAGCTATCGTTAGGGGTAAAATAAGTATGAATAGAAGTATCGTAATGTGAAGATATTTGAAAAGCTTCTCCAGCAAATCTTTTCCTTTGATCTTCTGTTGTATTAGGCCCTTGCTCCTTTAAAATGGATAGAAACTTTTCGTATTGGTTAATAGAGGATAAAACCATAACGTCATTAAAATTTTTTGCCGCTGCACGAATCAGTGAGATACCACCAATATCAATTTTTTCAATAATTTCATCATGAGAACCTCCCTGAGAGCAAACCTCTTCAAATGGGTAAAGATCAACAATAACAAGGTCTAAAGATGGAATTCCATATTCCGTTATGGTTTCCTGATCGGAGGGCAAGGCCCTACGGTTTAATATACCTCCAAAGATTTTAGGATGAAGGGTTTTAACGCGACCTCCTAAAATCGAAGGATATTCTGTTAAATCCTCTACGGCTATTACGGGGATCCCTAATTTTTCAATGAACGCTTGAGTTCCTCCAGTTGAATAAATTTCGACATTGTTTTCATGAAGTTCTTTAACAATATCTTCCAATCCGGTTTTGTAGAACACAGAGATGAGGGCCGATTTAATCTTTTTCATAACTAAGAAATAAAATCTTTATAAATTATAAAGGGCCGCGCATGCAACCCTTTTTTGATATTTAAATGAATTATTAACATTTTTAACCAGAACACATTTCACAGTCGTCTGGATCGTCTAGAGAACATGCTATTTCCTCTTTAGACTTGCTCGTGCTTTTTGCAATAACATCCTTGTCAACTGTAAACTTAATAGCATCAGTTGCGGCTTTTGTTCTAAGGTAATACATACCTGTTTTTAAACCTTTTTCCCATCCATAAAAATGCATTGAGGTTAATTTCCCAAAATTGGCATTTTCCATAAAGATGTTTAAGGATTGGCTCTGACAAATATATGCACCTCTATCTGCGGCTTGTTCAATAATTGATTTTTGAGAAATTTCCCATGCGGTTTTATACAACTGCTTCAACGCTTCTGGAACCTCTTCAATATTTTGAACGGACCCATTTGCAGCCATGATTTTTTGACGCATTGATTTATCCCACAAACCTTCTTTGACTAAGTCTTTGAGTAAGTGTTTATTTACGATGATAAATTCACCGGACAATACTCTCCTGGTGTATATATTTGAGGTGTATGGTTCGAAACACTCATTGTTTCCTAATATTTGAGCCGTTGATGCAGTTGGCATGGGTGCCAATAACAAGGAATTACGAACTCCATATTTTTTAACCTCTCCTTTAAGGACATCCCACTCCCATCTTTTCGTTGGTTTGACATTCCACATGTCATACTGAAATATACCCTTAGACACTGGGGAGCCCGGGTACGACTCATAAGCACCTTCCTCTTTCGCTAGATCCTTTGACGCTGTCATTGAGGCAAAGTAAATGGTTTCAAAAACTTCTCGGTTAAGAGCTTTAGCCTCTTTGGATTCAAAAGGTAATCGCATCATGATGTAAGCGTCAGCTAGTCCTTGAACACCAAGGCCAATAGGACGGTGTCTTAAATTAGAATTTCTTGCTTCTTCGACAGGATAGAAATTCTCATCAATGATTCTGTTAAGGTTAATAGTGGCTTGATAGGTAACTTCGAAAAGTTTATCAAAATTAAAGGTGGCATCATCATTAACGTATTTAGGAAGAGCCAATGAAGCAAGGTTACAAACGGCAACCTCATCAGGCGCGGTGTATTCAATGATTTCCGTGCACAGATTAGATGATTTGATAACTCCTAGGTTCTGCTGATTAGATTTTGCATTTGCAGCATCTTTATATAACATGTATGGGGTACCAGTTTCAATCTGTGACTCTAGGATTTTAAACCAAAGATCTTGAGCTTTTATTGTTTTACGACCCTTACCTGCTTTTTCGTATTTGGTATATAGCTTTTCAAACTCTTTACTATGGGTATCTGAAAGACCTGGACACTCATGAGGACACATTAAAGTCCAGTCTCCATTTTCTTTCACACGTTTCATAAATAAGTCAGGAATCCATAAAGCGTAGAATAAATCGCGCGCACGTTGCTCCTCTTTACCATGATTCTTTTTTAAGTCTAAGAAATCGAAAACATCAGAATGCCATGGTTCTAAATAAATAGCAAATGAACCTTTTCGCTTTCCCCCTCCCTGATCTACATAGCGCGCAGTATCATTAAAAACACGAAGCATTGGAACAATACCATTAGACGTCCCATTGGTTCCTTTAATGTATGATCCGGTGGCACGAATATCATGAATAGAAAGACCAATTCCTCCTGCTGATTGAGAAATTTGAGCACATGATTTTAAAGTATCATATATTCCGTTAATACTGTCTTCTTTAGTTGTAAGTAAAAAGCAAGAAGACATCTGTGGTTTAGGAGTTCCTGAATTGAATAATGTGGGGGTAGCATGTGTAAACCATCCCTCTGACATGAGGTTGTAAGTTTTGATTGCTGACTCAATATCATTTTTATGAATTCCAACCGAAACACGCATTAGCATTTGTTGAGGCCGCTCTGCGATTTCACCGTTTAACTTCATTAGGTATGATCTTGTTAAAGTTTTGAAACCAAAGTAATCGTATCTAAAATCTCTGTCGTATATAATACTGGAGTCCAATAGGTTTTTATTTTCCATGATGATGTCATAGACCTCCTTTGACAACAGCGCTGCATTTTCTCCTGTTTTTGGATCAATATAATTGTAAAGATCTTCCATTACATCGGAAAATGTTTTTTTGGTTTCTTTATGCAAGTTTGAAACCGCAATACGTGAGGCCAATAATGCATAATCCGGGTGGTCAATAGTTTTTGCCGCTGCCACTTCTGCTGCAAGATTATCTAGGTCGGATGTAGACACCCCATCATATATGCCTTCAATAACCTTCATAGCTACCGCCTCAGGAGAAACTAAGGGGTCCAATCCGTAACACATTTTAATTATTCTGGCCGTAATTTTATCAAATTTTACGGGCTCCTTTTTACCATCTCTTTTAACTACGTACATTTAATTCTTTTTTTAGGTTCTTAAAAATCTTCATCCAAACTGAATGTTTGGTCATCCCCCGATAATACCCCCGCTTTTTGATACTCACCGACTCTTTTTTCGAAAAAGTTTGTCTTTCCTTGAATGGAAATCATTTCCATAAAGTCAAATGGATTTGATGCGTTGTAAACTTTTTCGTTTCCTAACTCAACAAGTAAACGATCGGCAACAAACTCTATGTATTCTGACATCAAATCACTATTCATTCCAATAAGCTTAACTGGAAGCGCATCTGTTACAAATTCTTTTTCAATTTCAACAGCATCTTTTATAATTTCAGCCACTTGCTCCTTAGGCAGTTGATTGACTAAATGTTTGGTGTACAAGAGACAAGCGAAATCACAGTGAAGCCCTTCATCCCTAGAGATTAATTCATTTGAAAAAGAAAGTCCAGGCATTAAGCCTCTTTTTTTCAACCAAAAGATAGAACAAAAAGAACCAGAGAAAAATATACCCTCTACAGCAGCGAATGCAACTAGTCTTTCTGCGTACGAGCCTTTTTCAATCCATCGAAGGGCCCAATCTGCTTTTTTCTTTACACAATCTAGGGTATCTAAAGCATTGAACAAGTGCTTCTTTTCAGAAGAATCCTTTATGTAAGTATCGATAAGTAAAGAATAGGTTTCTGAGTGTACGTTTTCCATGGCTATTTGAAAACCATAGAAAAACTTGGCCTCTGTATATTGAACTTCAGCTAAAAAGTTCTCTGCTAAATTTTCATTTACAATACCATCAGAAGCAGCGAAGAAAGCCAACACATGTTTTATAAAGTGTCTTTCATCATCATTCAGCTTACTTTCCCAGTCGATAAGATCTGGCTGAAGATCAATTTCTTCCGCTGTCCAGAAACTTGCTTCGGCCCGTTTATAAAACGACCAAATATCATCATGTTGAATTGGAAACAACACAAATCTATTTGTGTTTTCTTGCAATATAGGTTCGTTTTTTTCGGCCATATTATTTTGTTTTTAGTTTCGTTTCTGT
Source organism: Flavobacteriales bacterium (assembly GCA_003331365.1). Classification (GTDB taxonomy): domain Bacteria; phylum Bacteroidota; class Bacteroidia; order Flavobacteriales_D; family Crocinitomicaceae; genus UBA952. The sequence goes on from QOQC01000017.1 coordinate 4,180, forward strand.
CAATGAAAAACACCTCCCCCTCAGCACTTTGATAGTGCTTTCTAGTTGTTGTGTTATCCTTAGGCGTTTTGTTTCCTCAATTCCAAAAGCAAAGTAGTTGTTTTCGGTTTGCTTTTTCTTCTTGTTGAGGCATACAAAAATTGTTAAAAATCTCACCTTTTCAAATTAAAGAAATTAACAATTTGTTAATGTTATCAACATGTTAATTCGCAAATCATTCATTTGTAGTCCTTTCAGCGATTATGAACATTCGAGGGAAAGATATCCACAAAGTTTTAATCTATTATGTAAAACTTTTATCAAACAATTTGATAAATGGTATTGATTTTTTTTCAATTTTATATAGTATAAAACTAATGCACAATTGGGAATATTTTACGAGAACTGAAATATCGTTTTTCACAAATAATTGTTCATATAAACAGTAATCGTTTTGGGGTCAACATTTCGTGAGGTTTTTAGACAAATAAATTTCAGGGTTGACTTGATTTTTAATTTAATTTTTCCGCAAAAATGTGTCCATTGCAATCTTGAAATCGAAAACAAGTATAGACAGGTTTGTTTTGGTTGCGAAAGTGAAATAAATTGGTCCAGGCCTTTTGATAACGAATTGAAAAATCAAATTTTGCAAAACATATATATTGAAAATGTACAAAGTGCACAATATCTTTTTTCTTTTTCAAAAGAGGGTGTTGAACAATCTTTAATTCATAGTTTGAAATATAAGAACGCTAAACGAACAGGAATAAATTTAGGAAGGCTATTAGGGAAATCATTTCTAGAAAAGGAGAAACAGCAAGAGATCGAATGTCTCATCCCCGTACCGATTTTCTATAAGAAAAAATTTGACCGCGGATACAATCAAGCTGAAAGTATTGCTAGAGGGCTTTCTTTAGAACTCAATATTCCGATGCGAAATAAGCTGATAAAAAAAACGAAAAACACAAAAAGTCAAACGAAATTAACCAAAAGTCAAAGGAGCAGAAACGTAGAGAATACTTTTGTTGCCTCTTCGGCATTATCTAAAGTCAAAGCGATAGGAATAGTTGATGATGTTTTGACAACAGGAGCAACGATTAGAGAAATTTGTAAGGAAATAATTAAGGTTAATGAAACCATCGAAATCACTATTTTTACATTAGGTGTAGCCAAACACGAATGAAAAAACATTTAATTATTGGAGGAGGATTAGCAGGCTGCGCATTGGCGTACAGGCTTATTAAAAAAGGCCATCATGTGCGGCTTATGGATAATAATCTGAATAAATCTTCCTTTGTCGCCGCGGGAATGATTAACCCCATCGTTTTTAGGAGAGTGAATAAATCTTGGCGAGTGGATGATTTTCTCCCTTCTGCAATTCATTTTTATAATGAATTACAGGAAAAAACTAATGTTGATTTTTTTAGTTCAATCAAAATCAGAAGGTTTTTTGCAAGCGAACAGGAAAAAAAGTATTGGACTCAAAAACAAGACAATCCCTCATATGTCAAATATTTAGCAAATCCGGACGAAGGCCATTATCCATATTCAATTAATAAACACAGGTTAGGTTCTGGTATTGTAAAAAACGCATACCGAGTGAATGCGATGTCATTTATGAGCGCGGTGCACAGAATGCTTGAATCAATGGGGGTACTGATTTATCATGAATTTGAGTATGATAAACTTGATAAAAAAGACCTAAGTTACAATGGAGAATTTTATGAGGCCGTTGTATTCTCATGTGGCTCCGATCATCGAGACATTCCTTTTTTTAATGAAGTTAAAATTGAACAAACCAAAGGTCAAATATTAACCATCCATTCAGAGCAAATAACGGAGAAGGAGACATGGAATCATAAAGGCTTTATTTTACCAATAGGGGCCGAATTATTTAAAGTTGGAGCAACGATAGAAAGGGGGTTTAATGATATTAGAACAACAGATGAAGGGAAGACAGTGCTAGTAAATGTAATTAAGGGGATTTTTTCTGGAGAATACGAGATAAAATCACAAATTGCTGGTGTTCGCCCAACTGTTTATGATAGAAGGCCCGTGATGGGGGAGCACCCGAATCACAAAGGTATATTTATTTTCAATGGGCTTGGAACCAAGGGGTACTTAATGGCTCCATTATTATCTGAGGAAATGGCTGATTTTATAATCAGCGGAAAAGAGCTACATCAGGAAGTCAAACTGTCAAGGTTTTACAAAAAATCATAATTAAATAGGGGATATTAAAGGATAATAAATTCACTATATCGTACAGCAATATTGGGATTTTAAGTGTAATTTTGAGACCGAATGAAACACATACGAAACTTTTGTATCATTGCCCATATTGATCATGGTAAAAGTACATTAGCAGACAGGCTACTACAAACTACTGGGACCATTTCTGAGAGAGAAATGCAGAATCAGGCTTTAGACGATATGGAGCTTGAAAGAGAAAGGGGAATAACAATCAAGAGTCATGCAATTCAAATGAATTACTCATATGAGGGGAATGAATACGTTTTAAACCTTATAGATACACCAGGACATGTTGACTTCTCGTATGAGGTTTCTCGTTCTATTGCTGCTTGTGAAGGGGCCTTACTTATAGTGGATGCCTCTCAAGGAATAGAAGCACAAACCATTTCCAACTTATATCTTGCTTTGGAGCACGATTTACAAATTATTCCAATTCTCAACAAAATGGATTTACCAGGAGCAATGCCTGATGAAGTCTCTGATCAAATTGTGGAACTAATTGGTTGTGATGAATCTGAAATAATCAGAGCTTCAGGAAAAACTGGGCTCGGCGTAAATGATATTTTGGCCTCGGTAATAGAAAATATTCCTGCGCCAACAGGAAATGAAAATGAACCGCTTCAGGCCATGATATTTGACTCTGTTTTTAATCCTTTTCGAGGAATTATTGCATATTTCCGGGTGAAAAATGGAATCATAAAAAAAGGACAAAGAATACGATTTTATAATACCAAAAGAGACTATAATGCTGAAGAAATTGGTATTCTAAAGATGGGCTTAGTTCCTCAAAAAGAATTACGGACGGGAGATGTCGGTTATATAATTTCAGGTATTAAGCAAGCCAACGAGGTCAAAGTTGGAGACACCATAACTTCTTCTGAAAATCCATGCACAGTTGCAATTATGGGATTTGAAGATGTAAAACCCATGGTATTTGCGGGAATATATCCTGTGGATACAGAGGATTATGAGGAGCTGCGCTACTCAATGGAAAAGCTTCAATTGAATGATTCATCACTTGTTTTTGAGCCTGAATCATCAGCTGCTCTAGGTTTTGGTTTTAGGTGTGGGTTTCTGGGAATGTTGCACATGGAGATTATTCAAGAAAGACTTGATAGGGAATTCAACATGACTGTAATTACCACGGTCCCGAACGTTTCTTATAAGTCTTATCTTAAGAAAAGCCCCGATGAAATGATTGTGGTGAATAATCCATCAGAGCTTCCCGATCCAGCAGGAATGGAAAGAATAGAGGAGCCATATATAAAAGCTCAGGTGATTACGAAAACAGAGTATGTAGGGGCAATTATGACTTTATGTATTGAAAAAAGAGGGGAGCTAAAAAATCAAGTTTATTTGACACAGGATAGGGTGGAAATTACTTTTGAAATGCCACTAGCAGAAATCGTTTTTGATTTTTATGACCGGCTTAAATCTGTTTCAAGGGGATATGCATCATTCGATTATCACCCAATCGGATATAGAGCCTCCGATCTTATAAAAATGGATTTATTGTTAAATACTGAACAGGTGGATGCCTTGTCTGCCCTTGTTCATAGAAGCAATGCCTTTGATCTTGGAAAAAGAATTTGCTTAAAGCTCAAGGAATTAATTCCTCGCCAACAATTTGAAATACCAATTCAGGCGGCCATTGGAGCCAAAATTATTGCTAGAGAAACGATAAAAGCATTGAGAAAAGATGTTACCGCCAAGTGTTATGGAGGAGACATTACGAGGAAAAGAAAATTATTAGAAAAACAAAAAGCAGGAAAGAAAAGAATGCGACAAGTGGGTAAAGTCGAAGTTCCACAAGAAGCATTTTTAGCTGTTTTGAAATTAAATGATTAAAATTGAAATTATGTTAGTACATGCACATTCAGGTTTGAGATGGTTGGTTTTAGGCTTGCTCATTTATGCAATTTACAATGCCTTTTCGAATAAAAGAAGCTATGAAAAGAAAGATAAAATGATCAATTTATTTGCCATGGTTTCTCTTCATATTCAGCTCTTATTGGGGTTGATTTTATATTATACCTCAGGAAATGTTTCATTTGAAGAAGGATGGATGAAGAATCCAATTACTAGATTTTATGGAATGGAACATTTAATGGGGATGCTCATTGCTATAATCCTTGTAACAATTGGTCGTAAAATGGCAGAAAAGCAAGGAAGTCCTGAACATAAGAATAAAAAAATTCTACTATGGTACTCAATCGCCTTGGTTTTAATTTTGGCATCTATTCCTTGGCCATTTAGAGAAGCATTGAACGGTTCATGGTTTTAAAATCTTTTCTTTTCGGATTGGTACTTCTGAGTTTGGCTTGTTCTGATAATTCTCAAGAACCTTTAACAGGCACACCCATGGAAAAGGGAGAGCAGCTTTATCAAATCCACTGTGCTAGATGTCACGGCTCTGACGGAAGCAAGGGGGCAAGCGGGGCAAAAAATTTAAAGGACAGCCAATTAGGGAAGGCAGAAATCATGCAAATCATTTTTAACGGAAAAGGAGTAATGCCCTCATATAAAAACACCATTAAAGGAGACTCGAGCATTATCTGGCTGGCGGATTATGTTCAAGCGTTACGAAAATAAATGGCGAAGGCAAAATTAAAAATTGAGAAACAAAATGAAGGTTGCGTAATCGTAGGTGTTGCCCACTCTGGACTTTCAGAGGAAATTGCTTTTGAGCATTTGGACGAACTGGAATTCCTTGCGACGACAGCTGGAGCGCTTACCAAAAAGCAATTTTTACAAAAACTACCTGTACCTAATCCAAAGACGTATGTTGGTACAGGAAAGCTCATCGAAATCAAAGAATACATAGGTTTAAATCATATTGATTTGGTCATATTTGATGATGAACTTTCGCCCTCTCAGCTTCGAAACATTGAGAGAGAATTGAAGTGTAAAATTCTCGATCGCACCATCCTCATATTGGATATTTTCGCAAGTCGAGCTATGACTTTTCATGCTAAAACCCAAGTCGAGCTTGCGCAGCTTCAATACATGCTGCCTAGACTAACAAGAATGTGGACGCATCTTGAGAGGCAAAAGGGAGGGATTGGAATGCGTGGACCTGGAGAATCGCAAATTGAAACGGATCGACGAATTATTGGGCAGAGAATCTCTTTAATGAAAGAACGCCTAAAGGACATAGACAAGCAGATGCATACACAGCGCGGAAATAGGGGGCAGTTAGTACGTGTTGCATTGGTGGGTTATACAAATGTGGGTAAAAGCACCTTAATGAACGTTCTATCTAAGTCTAAAGTTTTTGCAGAAAACAAACTTTTTGCAACTCTCGACACGACAGTAAGAAAAGTTGTATTGGGAAACTTGCCAATGCTGCTTACTGATACGGTTGGTTTTATTAGAAAGCTACCTAAACAGCTGATGGAATCCTTTAAATCGACATTAGACGAGGTTCGAGAGGCAGATATTTTGGTGCACGTTTTGGACATTTCCCACCCCAATTTTGAAGATCATTTTCGAGTTGTTAATGAAACACTAAGCGAAATTGATAAGGAAGAAAAACCTACCATCGTAGTCTTTAATAAAATAGACGCATACAATGCCCCCGATAACGAACTTGATGACCCAGAAGGATTGTCTTCAATAGAGTTATTGAAGAAGTCATGGATGTCAAAGCTTGGATCTAAAAAAGCCATTTTTATTTCTGCTCAAAAAAAGCAAAATATGGAAGAGCTTAGGGAGATTTTATACGAAGAAGTCAAAGAAATATTCAAGGTTAGATACCCTTATAATAACTTTTTGTATTAAGACGATTAAATAAAATTCTCACCATGCTGTGAGGCATCCAATCCTCTTTCTTCTTGGTCTTCTCGTACTCTTATTGGGGTAATGTAATTAACCAGCTTGAAGAGACCATAACTTACTATTATGGTATATACAGCCACAATGACAATTGCAATCAGGTGCATTGAAATGGTTTTTGTTTCTCCGTGGATAAGGCCAACTTCGGATGCAAAAACAGCAGTCATAAGCATACCCACAATTCCTCCAATACCATGACTCGGGAAAACATCTAAAGTGTCATCAATATTTAGCTTTCTAAATGCGCTTATTGATATATTACTTATGAGTGCAGCAATAAATCCAATAAAAATACTTTGCCCTAAGGTCACTACTCCTGCCGCGGGTGTTATGGCCACCAAACCCACAATGGCACCAATGCAAGCACCAATTGCTGTCATTTTTCGATTTGTAAATCGGTCATAAAAAATCCAGGTAATCATACTTGTTGCCGATGCCAAATTGGTATTTGCAAATGCGACAACGGCATCGAAATTTGCACCAAGAGCCGATCCGGCATTAAACCCAAACCAGCCAAACCAAAGTAAGCCTGTCCCTAAAATAACGAATGGAATATTTGCGGGCTTTTCTTCAATTTTTTTTCTCTTCCCCAGGAAAAGGGCTCCCGAAAGAGCCGCTAGTCCCGCGGACATATGAACAACAGTACCTCCGGCAAAATCAATCACTCCCCACTTTCTAAAAAGACCCTCAGGATGCCAGGTCATGTGCGCGAGGGGAGAGTATATCAAAAGTGTAAATAGAAGCATAAATAAAATATAGCTTCGGAATCGAATTCTTTCTGCAAAACTTCCGGAAATTAATGCAGGTGTAATAATGGCAAATTTCAGTTGGAATAGGGCAAAAAGGAGAAAGGGAATGCTCGACCCAAACTCAGGGTGTGGAGACAAGGTTACATTTTCAAAATTCATATAAGTGCTTGGGTTTCCAATGATGCCATAAAAACTGTCTCCAAAGGCGAGACTAAAGCCAATAAAAACCCATACAACGCTAATCACTCCGAGAGCCACAAAACTTTGAAGCATTGTGGAGATGATATTTTTTACATTTACCATCCCTCCATAAAAGAAGGCAAGGCCGGGCGTCATTAACAGCACAAAAGCGCTGGCAACAATCATCCATGCAGTGTCTCCACTATCTATGGGAAGACTATTCTCTGAATAATCGTATGCTTTATTGCCCAAGAGTATGATACAAACGACGACAGCAAGTACTATAAAATTTAGCTTGCTTCCCAAGCGGTTTTTCATACCCCTACTCTTTGGTGATTTTGTATCGATATAGGCTCAAAAACTCGATAAAGTCCGAATAGTTTTCTTTTGTGATTGTAGATTCACCAGACTCATTGTTGAAATAATCATCTAAGACTTTTTCGGATAGACATTTTTTAACGGCTTGAGGGACAACATAATGAGAGTCTTTCGTTTGTCTTATTTCGTTAAGGGATCTTTTTTTCTGGGTATACATAAGCATGAGTTAATATGGTTAAAACAAACTTAGTGTATAAATGACACTTAGGCAAGAAAAAAGAAAAAACTTTTAAGAAAAAAATTAAAATTGACGTGAAAAATTTCTTTGCTAATTACAGTAATTCAGAATTGAATTCAGAGGACGATTCTATTTTTACCAGAACGCTTTGATATGCAGAGTACCAACGCTTGCCTTGACTCTTTGCAGCTTTATGTCGGGAGTTAATTCTCCATTCGTTAATGGCTTTTAATGAGTTCCAATAGCTAATAAAAATAGTTCTACCGTCATTATTGTTAACGGATTCATGACCTAAATAACCTTGAATATGTTCAACGAGACCAAGCGTTTCTTCATCCATTTCTGTATAGCCCTCGCGGTTATCTGACTTTAAGTAGCTGAAAATATTGGCATATTTAGCTCCAGGAAATCTTTCATGATTCATTGACTTTGATCGAGCTTTCGGACCATTGTGAGAATTGTGGCAAGTGCAACGGTTTCACCTGTTTCATCATACACATCTACAAGGAAACGAACAATTCCTTTTGCAATATCATCATCACTTCGTTTTTCTTGGTCTAATTTTTCTTTCACGGTAAAACGAACTCCGATTGTTGTCCCTGGATAAACGGGCTTGATGAAACGAGCTTCATCTAGTCCGTAATTGAGTAGAACAGGACCTTTTTTCGGGTCAACAAACAATCCCGCAGCTTTTGAAAGGATGAAATACCCATGGGCAACCCTCTGCTCGAAAATTGTTCCATCAAGTGAGGTGGCATCCATATGTGCATAAAAATTATCTCCGGAAACATTTGCAAAATTTACGATGTCGGCATCCGTTACGGTATGCTTGTGGGTAAACACTGTTTCCCCCACAACGAGCTCTTCAAAATGTTTTCTGAATACATGTGGGTTGGCTTCAGGTGTTGCTGCACCTATTTGAAACTGTTGTGTTATTTGCGTAATAGTTGAGGGGTGTCCTTGTATTGCTGTTCGCTGCAAATAATGCAAAATACCTCTTTTACCACCCATTTCTTCTCCGCCACCGGCACGTCCAGGACCTCCATGCGTAAGCAAAGGCATTGGAGAACCATGCCCGGTACTTTCCTTTGCACACTCTTTATTTAAAACTAGAATTCTTCCATGCATACTCGCAGCTCCCACTACATATTCACGAGCCTCTTTATCATCTGGGGTGACGATGGACGAAACTAAAGATCCTTTTCCCATTTTTGCCAAAGAGACGGCTTCATCAATATTTTTGTATGGCATTATGGTTGATACTGGTCCAAAAGCTTCAACTTCATGGCAATCTGTTTTATTGAAGGGGTCGTTATTTCTAAACAGTACTGGAGAGAAAAATGCACCGAGCTTTTTGTCCGCTCCAAAAACTTCGAATCCGTCCAGATCACCAAAAACCATTTCTTGGGTTTTGGAAAGAAGCTCAACATTTTCTCTAACCCTTTCTACCTGAGTTTTGGTAGCAAGAGCACCCATTCTCACCTCTTTATTGGATGGATCTCCTATTACAGTTTTGGATAATTTTTCAGAAATAGCTTTTTCCACTTCGTCAATCAGATCTTCAGGAACGATGATTCGCCGAACAGCCGTACATTTTTGACCTGTCTTTATGGTTATTTCCTTGACACATTCTTTTACAAACAGGTCAAATTCAAGTGTTCCAGGTATAGCCTTTGTACCTAAAATACTTGCATTTAATGAGTCCGCTTCTAAATTAAAAGAGACACTTTCTTCGGTGATTAAAGGGAGAGACTTTAGAACTTTTCCAGTACTTGCACTTCCTGTAAAAGTTACAGTATCCCGACAATCAACATGATCAATAATACCTCGCCCGAGACCGCATACCAATTGAAGTGAGCCTTCAGGAAGAATTTTTGAAGCAATAATATCTCTCACCATCACTTCCGTCAAATAACAAGTAAACTCGGAAGGCTTAACAACCGCCGGAACACCAGCCATTAGGTTCACAGCAATTTTTTCCAGCATTCCCCATATTGGAAAATTAAAGGCATTGATGTGAACGGCAACACCTTCTTTTGGCACCATGATATGATGACCAATAAAGCTTCCACCTTTTGATAATGGAGCAGCAACTCCATCCACATAATAAGGCAAATCTGGAAATTGCTTTCTTAGGGATGCATTGGCAAATAAATTTCCTATACCTCCTTCAATATCAATCCATGAATCGACTTTTGTGGCACCTGTCCATGAACTTACCTCGTAATAGCGGTCTTTTCTTTCTAATAGATAAAAAGCCAATGCCTTTAACATTCGTCCCCTCTCCTGAAAGGTCATTTTTCTTAATGCAGGACCACCAATAGAGCGCCCATACTCAAGTACAGATTTATAATCAATTCCTTTACTAGAAACCTCTCCAATGAGGTCTCCATTTATTGCATTGAAAAGTTTGGTTTCTGAGCCGTCTCCACTGACCCAATTTCCCTTTATATAATTTTGATATTGCTTCATATTGGTACTATTAATCAAAAAAGCTGCAATTTAATTATCAGTGAAAACGAAGAAAAATGAGTACAAAAAACCTATTAAAAAAGATTCGTCGAGTTCTTATTTACAGGCTTTGTATTCTTTTTTAAACTCATTTTGATCCTCTCTCGAAAGCTCTTCAAAACCTGCATCGCAGTCTGCAGAAACGGTACTATCTGCTTTTGCGCCAAGCAAATCATTTTCTTTACAATCACATGCACTAGGCGCACCACACGAAGATAGAATTGCTATAATCACACTACAAATCGAGAGATAAAAAGAATTTTTATATAATATTTTCATTGAGCAAATTTTTGTAAAGAAACAAAAAATGATTTGATTTAAAAAGCACCATTTAGCCAACGAATCAAATCATTTCCATTGGCATAGATCATTAATCCCAGCAATAAGAAGATTCCCACATATTGAGCAATCTCTAAGACTCTTTGCGGAGCTTCCTTGCCAGTAACCATTTCATAAATCAAAAAGACCACATGTCCCCCATCTAGTGCCGGGATTGGTAGAATATTCATGAAGGCCAAAATAATTGACAATAGTGCAGTATTTAACCAAAATGCTTGCCAGTCCCAAGTAGGTGGGAACATATTTCCAATGGCCGCAAAACCGCCAATCGAACCAGCACCTTTTTTAGTGAAAATAAATTTAAATTGAGCAATGTAATCTGTAAGGGTATTGATGCCATATGTAGATCCTCGAGATACACTTTCAAAGAAAGAATATGATTTAGATTCAATTGCACTTGAGTCTTCGATTGATCCCATAGCCACCTCAAATCCAATTTTTCCTTCTTTATCTACTGCCGCATCTAATGATAATGTGTCCAGGGATCCTGAGCTGTTTTTTCTCATCACGCCGATTTGTACCTTTTTGCCTTTATTCTCATAAAGTGACTTTTGAATCTCGTCAAAATAAGTGACCTCTTCATTATTCACAGAAATTAAAACATCATCTGATTTAACACCAGCCTTATCTGCATTTGATCCAGGACTCACTTTGGCAACCCCAGCAGCTTTCATACGCATTCCAAATACAGGAAATGCACCCGCCTGAAATAATTCTGAGCCAATATCTTCAGGCAAACTAATGGTTTGTGTTTGGTTATTTTTGTGTCGAACAGTTAGGGTAGATATATCCCGTAGCATAATGATCTTATTCAGCTCATCAAGATTTTCTACTTTCTCTCCATCAACTTTAAGAATCTGATCACCCGAGTGAATATTGTACCTTTCCCCAAGGTATGGATGAACGCTGGCACCATTGTCCATTTTCTCAGGGTTAAGGTGTGTTTCACCCCAAACAAAAATGACCATAATATATATGAGCAAACCCAAAATAAGATTGACAGTGACTCCGCCAATCATGATTATAAGTCGTTGCCATGCGGGTTTAGATCTGAATTCCCATGGTTCAGCAGGTTTTTCCATTTGCTCTTTATCCATGGACTCATCAATCATCCCTGCAATTTTAACATAGCCCCCTAAGGGAAGCCATCCAACACCCCATTCCGTAGTACTTTCATCTTCTTTCCATTCTTCAGGAGAGCTTTTTGAAAACCAAGAATATTTCTTTTCTCCCTTCACGTTTTTATACCTAAATAAAGAGAGCCAAGGGTTGAAAAACAAGTAGAATTTTTCGATTCGTGTTTTGAATAATTTGGCAGGAATGAAATGCCCTAATTCATGCAGCGTAACCAATATAGCGAGCGACAAAAACAATTGAGCCGCCTTAATCCAAATATCCATTTTTTAAAAATTGAGACACAAAGATATAACTATTCACGAGGTGCAATGATATACAACTCCTTGCTTTAACAAATATTATCAATGGGCTTCTAGCCAATTCTCAGCGATTTTATATTCAACATCTAATGGCACGATTAAATCCACAGCATTTTCCATATTTTGCTTTACAAGTGCTTCTAGTTTGGCTGTTTCTTCATTATGGACATCGAATATAAGTTCATCGTGCACCTGAAGTATCATTTTGGATTGAAGATTTTCCTTTTCTATTTCTCGTTGCACTTTTATCATGGCCATTTTAATAATGTCTGCCGCAGAGCCCTGTATGGGAGCATTGATTGCATTCCTTTCTGCGTATCCGCGCACTATGGCATTTGAGCTATTGATATCGGGAAGATATCTTCTTCTCTTTAATATCGTTTCGACATAACCTTTATCTCTGGAATGAGCCACCACATTTTCCATATATTTCTTAATGGTTGGATATTCTTCAAAATAACTGTCAATAATTGACTTTGCCTCTTTTCTGGGAATCCCAAGATTTTGAGACAAGCCGAATGCAGACTGCCCATAAATGATTCCAAAGTTTACCGCTTTTGCCTGTGAACGTTGCTCTCGACTCACCTCTTCAACAGGAGTTTTAAACACCTTTGCCGCAGTTGCAGTGTGGATATCTACCCCATTTGAAAAAGCCTCAATCATGGCTTTGTCTTTACTTAGGGCCGCAATAATCCTTAGTTCGATTTGCGAATAGTCAACAGCCATTAATTGGTGCTTATCATCCCTGGACACAAAGGCCTTTCGGATCTCTCGCCCTTTTGCAGAACGAATAGGAATATTCTGCAAATTGGGGTTATTCGAACTTAGGCGGCCAGTCGCGGTAACCGTTTGCATGAAGTGGGTATGTATACGTCCGTCTGAAGGGTCACATAATTCAGGCAATGGATCGATATATGTACTCTTCAGTTTTTTTAACTGTCGGTACTCTAAAATACTCTCAACAATTGCATGGTCTTTTCGATGTTTAAGCAATACGTCTTCTGAGGTTGCGTATTGACCACTTTTGGTTTTTTTTGCTTTTGCTGATATTTTTAATTTATCAAAAAGAATCTCTCCCAATTGTCGGGGAGAATCGATATTGAATTCCACTCCCGCCATTTTTATAATATTTTCAGTCAATCTTGTGAGGTCTTTTTCGACCGATTGCCCAAAATTATTTAAGGCATTAACATCTAGATTGATGCCTTCATTTTCCATGTTTTTTAAGACAAACATTAAAGGCATTTCTACATCGTAAAATAAATTTTTGAGATGAGGTTCTTCAATTTGCTTTTCAAAGAGCTTTTTCAAACGAAAAGTAATGTCTGCGTCCTCACAAGCATAATCGCAGACCTGCTCCGGACCAAGGTCTTTCATATTTTTTTGATTTTTACCTTTCTTACCTATAAGATCCACAATGGATATGGTCTTATAATCCAGATAAAATTCTGCTAAAAAATCCATGCTTTGCCTTGCCTCAGGATTAATTAGGTAATGGGCAATCATTGTGTCAAAACAATTCTTGGAAACCTCAATGCCGTAACGATTTAAAACCTTCAAATCGTATTTCAAGTTGTGACCAATTTTTAAAATATTTTCATTCAAAAAAAGGTCCTTAAATTGCTGAATGCGATTTTCACTAATGTCTTTGCTTTCAGGTAAAGGAACATAATACGCTTCTTTTTCTTTAAAGCAAAAAGAGATACCAACCAGTTCGGCATGCCTAGCTTCAATCGATGAGGTTTCTGTATCAAAACAAAATTCTTTTTGATCCTTTAATAAAGAAATGAGTTTTTGAATTTGCGCTTCGTCATTCACTAAATGATATTTTGCATTTTCAGTGACAATGGTTTTTAAGCTCGAGGTTGCTTTTGGCTCTGATGGCTCAATCATACTTTGAACTCCAAATAAATCCAGCTGACCAGTGCTTGAGGTTGAGGGTGCCTTTTTGCCTTCTTTTTGATTCTCGTTAACGTCTTTTTTAACCGTGTCAATTTCCTCTCCAAGAACACGTTTAGCAAGATTACGAAATTCTAGCTCAGTAAAGATAGTTTTGATTTTCTCCCGATTGAACTCCTTGAGTAAAAGCTTAGTTTCATTAAACTCTATGTCAATATCTGTAATTATGGTAGCTAACTTTTTTGACATTAAACCTTGCTCCTGAAAGTTGATGACATTTTCTTTTTGCTTGCCTTTAAGGTCTTCCACGTTTTCAAAAATGCCCTCCATTGAGCCATACTTCGAAATAAGAAGTTTTGACGTTTTTTCTCCTATACCAGGGATTCCAGGGATATTGTCTGAGGCATCTCCCCATAATCCTAAAATATCTATGACCTGTATGGGTTCAGTAACCTGGAATTTTTCACAAACCTCTTTTACGCCTAGTATTTGAGGAGGGGCACCTCCTCTACCAGGTTTATATATGAAGGTTGACGGTGTAACCAACTGAGCATAATCTTTGTCTGGAGTCATCATATATGTTGTAAAACCTTCTTTTTCAGCCAAGACACTTAATGTGCCCACCACATCATCTGCTTCATATCCTGCAACCTCTATAACTTCGATATTAAAAGCCTGTATAAGTTCTTTTATTCGAGGAATCATGGACCGAATATCTTCAGGCATTTCCTCTCTATTAGACTTGTATTCTTGATAATCTTCTTGTCGCTGAACAGATCCACCAGGAGGGTCAAATACCACCGCAATATGAGATGGTTTTTCATTTTTAATAATGTCAATCAGGACATTTGTAAACCCAAAAGCGGCGGAGGTATTTTCACCTAAAGAATTGATTCTGGGGTTTTTTGAAAAGGCAAAGTAGGCACGATAAATTAAAGCATAGGCATCGAGGAGAAACAGCTTTTTTTCGATATCTGCAGATAGCATTAGTTTTTAAAATTTAAAAAACGCGTAGAGGTTTTTAATGATTCGTTAATTGGAATTTTTCTTTTAAAGATACCCATTCCTACTTGAACTTCACCTACAAATTTTATGTCAACAGAATCTTTGAAAGAAAGCGTGGTGAGTTGAATTAAAGCACCTCTTTCCGTTTTGGCAGTTACAGGTGCAGAAACTTCTGTGGTACGGTTTCTTTTAAGGACTATTTTTTCAGCGTTTGAAAGCTCTCCTAGTTTTTTTCCTTGCACAAAGACATCTACAGTTGATGGATGAAGTTTTAGCTTACTTTTATTCGGGTTTTTAATACTTGCGTTAACCGTAAAATTCATTTTGCCGGGCTTCATTTTAAAGTCAGATATACCCTCAAATGATTCCATTTCAGGAGCCTTGAAAGTAGAACATGCCGATATAAGAATAATTATTCCAACGGAAAAAATCTTTTTCATTTTAATTTGACAGTTTAGAAAATGATTCAAAAAAATAGGGGATAGTTTCTATTCCCTTGAAAAAATTAAAAACACCATAATGTTCGTTTGGTGAATGGATAGCATCGCTGTCTAGACCAAAACCCATAAGAACTGTTTTTAACCCTAATTCTTTTTCAAACATGGCCACAATGGGAATACTCCCTCCGCTTCTCACAGGTATGGGTTTTTTGCCAAAAGATTTTTCATATGCTTCACTTGCAGCGAGATATCCTATGGAGTCAACTGGTGTTACTGCGGGCTCACCTCCGTGGTGTGGTGTTACCTTAACCTTTACCCCCTCAGGCGCAAGAGATGAAAAATATTGAGTAAATAGATTTGTAATTTCCTCAGGGTCTTGATTGGGAACCAACCTCATCGATATTTTAGCATAAGCCTTTGATGGTATTACAGTTTTAGCCCCTTCACCTGTGTAGCCTCCCCAAATTCCATTTACATCCAAAGAGGGCCGTATTGATCCTCTCTCCATGGTTGTAAATCCTTTTTCTCCATGGACATTTTCAATATCAATAGATTTGCAGTAATCTTCTTTTGAAAAAGGAGCCTGTCCCATTTCTGATCTTTCTTTTTCAGACAAGTTTTCTACACGGTCATAAAACCCAGGAATCGTAACAGCCAAGTCTTCGTTTTGAAGCTTACTGATCATATCACATAAAATATTTATTGGATTTGCAACACACCCACCGTAAAGGCCGGAATGTAAATCTCGATTTGGGCCAGTCAATTCTACCTCAACATAGCTTAAGCCCCTAAGCCCAGTTGTTATTGATGGCACATCATTGGCGAGCATCCCTGTATCTGAAACAAGAATGATATCAGCATTTAGGAGCTCTTTTTGTTCTTTGACAAAGACGCTAAGGTTTTCACTACCAACCTCTTCTTCTCCTTCAATCATGAATTTTACGTTACAAGTCAATTCGCCCGAAGAAATCATGGCTTCAACAGCTTTAACATGCATAAACATTTGTCCTTTATCGTCGCATGCTCCTCTCGCAAAAATTGCTCCTTGAGGGTGAAGCTCAGTTTTTTTAATTACCGGATTAAAAGGATTGGAATCCCATAATTCCAACGGGTCAGCAGGTTGGACATCATAATGACCATAAACCAGAACCGTAGGCCAGGATGGGTTTTCTATTTTTTCCCCATACACAATGGGATGACCGTCTGTTGGAAAGACCTCTACATTAGTCAAGCCTATTTCTTTTAAATTTTCAGAAAGCATTTCAGCGCATTTTTGTACATCTTGACTAAAGGATGAATCCGCAGAAATTGAAGGAACCCTTAATAGCTCCATAAGTTCATCTAAAAAACGCTCTTTGTTTTCATTAATAAATGCCTGTGTATTGTTCATTGTGTAAGAAATTTAGAGGTGCAAAATAATGCTTTTTTTTTAGTAGTGAATATTTGCTTATTTTTGCATGCAACTTAACGGATTTTATAGTAGTCTTTACTAATACTAACCCATTATCTAACCAGAATTGAAATTGAAGTTACTTTATTTGATTTTAGCCTTTATTTTGTGC
This sequence comes from Flavobacteriales bacterium, assembly GCA_003331365.1. GTDB lineage: Bacteria > Bacteroidota > Bacteroidia > Flavobacteriales_D > Crocinitomicaceae > UBA952. Next base: position 20,923 of record QOQC01000017.1, read on the forward strand.
ATGCATACTTCCTATGCTCAAATGACAGTTAATTCTGGCTTTACTCCACTGGAGTATGTTCAGGAATTGGTGGGTCCAGGAATTACAGTATCAAATGTTGTAATGACCAATAATTCTGCTAATCAAATTGGAATTTTTGATGGTCAAAATTCAAATATTGGATTTAATTCAGGTGTTGTTATGGCGGCAGGTCCTGTTAATGGTCTTATTGGCAACGCCGCAATGGCAGATGCTGGTCAGCCGGGGAATGGACAAACTGATGCTGACCTTTTAACTGTAGCGCAGTCTGTGACTTCAAATCCATCGTCAGGATTTATAAATTCGGTCAATGATGTTATCAGTTTAGAATTTGATTTCGTCCCCTCATCAAATGTTGCTTCTTTCAATTTTGTTTTTTCTTCGGATGAATATACGCAATGGATTAACAGTTCCTTTAACGATGTATTTGCCTTTTTTGTTAGTGGGCCAGGAATAACCGGGCCATTTAGCGCACCGCCAGGATTTCCTGGAGGAGCACAGAACGTCGCCTTAGTTCCAGGAACGAACACCCCAATAACCATAAGCACCATCTTCCCTGCTGGAGTTCCAGGTGAGCCGCCTGCGGGATTAAATCCTCAGTTATATTTGAGCAATGCAGGAGGAACAACTCATACACACAACGGTTTTACTGTGCCGATTCCTATCGAATTAAATGTGCAATGCGGAGAAACATATCATTTTCGCTTTGCCATTGGAGACGGGAGTGATACTTACTTAAATACAGCTGTTTTTTTAGAAGCAGGGAGTTTTGTTTCTGATGCAGTAGATGTCACGGTGGCAACAGTTTCGGGAGACTCAACAATCGTTGAAGGATGTACAGATGCCAATTTCATTTTTACAAGACCTGAGGGCGAGACAGGAGATACACTCATAATCAATTATGAAATAGGTGGTGAGGCAATTGAAGGAACAGATTACAATGACCTTCAAGATACCGTTGTGTTTCTTCCTGGAGAGGACTCTGTTGTAATCAATTTATCACCCATTCAGGACGGCTTAGATGAAGGCTTTGAATCTGTAACAATTACGGTAGAATTGGTAAATATATGTGGAGACACTATTGTTTCGTCAGGGGTCATATACATTGGAGATGGCCCTATAATTAACATTGATGAATCTGACACTCTTCTTGTTTGTGCAAACGAATTAGTTACGGTGGGAGCATCGGCTTCTGGAGGTTATGCCCCGTACACATATGAATGGACTGACACGCTCGGGAATATTATTGGAACCGGTGATTCATTGGATCTCGGGATAACGGAAAATGGGTCTATTGATGTGTATGTCACAGCTACCGATAATTGTGATTTTAGTAATGTGGATACACTTACCTTAACCTTGAATCAAACACTTAGTGTGGATACAATTATTGTGGGGCCCGCAACATGTGAACCGGATGGTTTTGTATCGGCTTTCGTAAGTGGCGAAACAACTACCCCTGACCATGGGGTTTACTATTCTTGGACGAGCATGTCAGGACAGGCTGGCCCGGCGGCATCAGTGTGGACAGATTTGGCTTCTGGTTGGTACTATGTTAGTGTGGAAGATGCAGTTTGTACGGTAGAAGACAGTGCCTTTGTTGATTTACTCAACCCTCCCGTTGCTGTATTAACAGCCACTCCAACCTCAGGTTGTGAGCCATTGACGGTAAGCTTTGATTACTCTTCAAGTGAAAATGGAGATGCTTATGCTTTATCTTATGGAGATGGAGGTAACGAATCAAGTACCAATTTGAATGATGTTTTTTCAAACACATATACAGGAACAAGTGCAACTTCATTCACAGCACAGTTAATTGTTTCTCAAGGTTTAAATTGCGAAGATATTGCCACGGTTGAAATCCAGCTGGGTATTTGTGGATGTACTGACGAAATAGCATTGAATTATAATCCGGATGCTACAATCGATGATGGGTCTTGTACATACCCCGTACCTCCCGAGCCTACTGTTTCTGCACCAAACGTGTTTACACCAAATGGAGATCCAGATGAGGTAAATGAGGAGTTTTTTCTAACATCAGAAAATCTTGCAGAGTTGAGATTAATTATTTTTAATCGTTGGGGGAATGTAGTCTACGATTACACGAGTTCAGATGTTTCTAATGATAACCCTTCTTGGAACGGTAAAACTGATAAAGGGGACGAGCTAGACGAAGGCGTTTATTTTTACAAGTACGAAGGAGTCGGTTTTGAAAGTGTTATTGGAGATCCCGGTATTGAAATTCAAGGACAAGGATTTTTACATCTAATCAGATAAATACTATAATCAAAGTGAGGAGAATATCACAAATTATTTATTTTGTTTTATTCCTTTGCCAAAGCGGGCTTTGGGCGCAAGCCCCTAGTTGGAGCTATTTTGCGGATTCTATTTCAACGTATTCCTCTCCGCATAGTCACGACATCAATTCTGATGGAGTATTGGACATAATTATTGGCGGGGGTAAGGATGGATATGACAGTAATTCAGGAATTATGGCAATTAACGGAAGTGATGGTCAATTACTTTGGAAAGTGCCAACGCGAAACGAAGTTTTTGGCTCTGCTATATTTCAAGACATTACCAATGATGGTATTGAGGATGTATTTATTTCAGGAAGAGAAGCCCAGTTTTATGCTATAGATGGTTCGGATGGATCAGTCATTTGGGATTTTTATCCTTATGGAACAGATCCAGCCGATAGTGGTTGGTATAATTTTTACACACCTCAATTTATTTCTGATGTTGATGGGGACACATTTATGGATTTATTGGTAACCAATGGCGGGGATCATTCTGCTCCCGAATGGGAAATCAATCGACCCCCAGGACACATTATGGTGCTAAGTTCCCAAACAGGAAATATTTTATCTAATGTTGTTGTTCCAGATAGCGCAGAAACATATTGTTCTCCTGTAGTTGTAGATCTTCAAAATAATGGGGGTGAATGGGTTCTTTTTGGGACGGGAGGAGAAAATTTAGGTGGATCTTTTTATGCCTGTCCTCTAGATAGCATTATAAATAATACCTCAAATGGAGCTATTGTTTTGGCTTCAGATACGGAAAAAGGCTACATAGCTCCAGCGTCTGTTCACTACAATGAACAAACAGGGGCTAATGATTTTATTTTCATTTCTTTTGATGGTAAAGTAGAAAAAGTAAATGGTGCTGACTTTTCAAGTCTTTGGACATTTCAACACCCCGGAACAGAGACGAGTGCTGCACCAGTTCTCGGAAATTTTACGGGAGATTTAACACCAGATATTTTTCTCACCTTATTTAAAGGAGTCGCACCATCTTTTTCAGACTTTTATCAAGTGATGCTGGATGGTGCAACAGGGGAATTAAAGTTTATTGATAGTTTAGGGCAATTGAATTATTCCTCTGGAAACGCCGTTGATATTAATAATGATGGACGAGATGAAGCTATAGCCTCAATAAGCTATAATACAAGTGGATATTTTGAGCACAGAATTGAACAAATTGACTTTGTGAACAACTCCATTTCATCTTTATCGATAACTGAAGCAGGGGTAAATGTTGCCTCAACACCTTGGATTGGCGACCTTGATGATGATGCCACGATTGAAATGATTTATGTTTTTAAAAAAGATAGTTTAAATCCGGGAACCAACAATGGTGTCTATGTAAAACGTCTTGATTTATCATCAATTATACCAAATTCTGGAATTGCATGGGGGTCTTATCTTGGGACTAATTTTGACGCCCATTATTCCTATTTTCCTGTAAACTGCGGAGATGGAAGTGTTGTTTCTTCGGTAAATATAGTACAGCCGTCATGTAATAATGAATCAGATGGGGAGGTGTTTATTACCTCTAATAGCAGCCCTGGACCCAATACTTATCAATGGTCATCAGGTTCAATGTCTTCATTTGAGACCAATCTATCTGAAGGGATTTATTATGTTCGAGTTACGGATAGCGAGGGGTGTTTTGAGGATCTAGAAATAGTACTACAGGACCCTTATGAAATTACCTTTGGAGCGATTTCTTTACCCACGTGTATAGGTGATATTAATGGTAGCGCCACTTTGTCTTCGACAGGCTGTCCTTGTATGTTTCATTCTTGTAACTTTCTTTGGGAAAATGGTGGGATAAATAAGACCAATGACTCATTGCATTCTGGTTGGAATCAAGTTACGATCGAGCACCCTGATGGTTGTATTGTTGTAGATTCAGTGCTCATTCTTGAACCGCCTCCCGTTATTGAATCCTTTGAAGTTACAGATGTGCTTTGCCATGGAGATACTAATGGTACGATTCAGCTACACATGGATTCAATTTATTTTCCACAAAGCATTGAATGGTTTAATGGAGACACTAGCCTTATTATTGAAGGCCTAAGTGAAGGATTATACAGTGTGATTGCATCTGATCTTAGGGGATGTGTTGATTCATTAAACATTGAAGTTAATTCGCCAGATTCGTTGATTTATGTACCTAATTACTCTGAATATTTATGTTACGGAGAGCAAAACGGATTTGTTGAATTTTCTGTTCAGGGAGGAACATCACCTTATACCTATCTTTTAAATGGAGAGCAATATGAAGATTCTGTGATCTTTGGATTGGGTGAAGGGATATATTCATCAAGTATTTTAGATCAAAATAATTGTGCCTCCCAAGTAGATTTTGAGATACAAATGTTAGAACCATTAGAATTAAGTTTTGAGGTTATTCCTGCAACAGGAGTTGGCACTTTTGATGGTATTATCATATCTAATATTACGGGGGGACTTCCTCCTTATGAATACGACTGGGGCGGATTACCTGATGAGTCAGTGGTGGTATATCTACCTAGCGGATGGTATACGCTCGAGCTGACTGATTCAAATGGCTGTACAGTGATTGATTCAGCATTTGTTGGCCTCTTATCATTAGAAGATCACGAGATTAAAAAGAACGGGGTATATCCAAATCCTTTTGCTAATGTTGTTAAATTTAACTCATATGCTGAACGGGTTTCCGTTTATTCAGGGGATGGAAGGCTCATTTTAACCCAAAATGGAGGTGACTTTATTGATCTTGGACATCTAAAAGAAGGCATGTATTTCATAAGATTAATTACAGAAGGGAAACTTGAGGTATTTCCTGTCATAAGAGCCTCAGATTAAATGCGGAAATCCTGTTATTATTTATTTCTATTGCCAGTCTTGCTTTTTGCCTGTTCAATGGAAGAAGCTTCTACAAAAAAAGAGGCTAAAGGGGGAAAAGTCTATGGTGGAACAGTCGTTTATGAATCACCCGAAATAGTAGAACAGTACTTTCCTTTGTCTTGTCTGTCAATGTATGAACAAAGGGCCATATCACCTATATACGAAACACTCATTAAATATGACGAAGAAAGTAAAGAGCTCACAGGCTACTTAGTATCTTCATACACGATATCAAAAGACATGAAAACGATTGACCTAATATTAAGAAGAGGTATATTTTTTCATACGGATCCATGTTTTAAGGGTAAAAATGAGGAGCTAACCTCAAAAGACGTCAAATTTACATTGGATTTCTTGTGTTCTCCACACAAATTAAATCGTCAAAGTCAGCTTTTGGTAGAAAAAATAAAAGGAGCTAAAGAGTTTTATGATTCCTTTAATGCGGACTTTTCCAACGGAGTTGCAGGAATAAAAGTATTATCGAAATATGCTCTGAGGATAGAACTTGTGAACCCAAGTCCAAGTTTTCTAAAAATCCTTACGCACCAAAGTGTTTCTATTTTTTCGAAAAAAGCTTACCAATATTATAAGGAAAAACTTCAACATCACCCAGTTGGCACGGGACCTTTTGTCCTTGTTTCTTCGAATAAAAATAAAAGGCTTTATAAACGAAATGATAGATATTGGAGACGTGATGAACACAATAACCAGTTACCATTTGTAGACCAAATTATAGTCAAACATGAAATAAAGAATAAAGGCTTCAATTCCTTTACTACTCAAAAAACAGACCTCCTCCTTTCTGTGCCAGCAAATCAAATTAATTCCTTATTTGGCACCCTGGATGAAGCTAAAAACGGCAAAAACATATTACATAAACTACAATATCGTAACGGCTTAAAAATTAATTACATTGGCTTTAATTGTGGCCTACCCCCGTTTAACAATTTGAATTTACGAAAAGCCATTTTCCACGCCATAAACAAAGAGCAAATTTGCAGTCAGTTTCTTTATGGAGAATCCAACCCTGCTGAAAACGGGATTCTACCTACAGGATCTTATTTTCAGCCTATTAACCCAACCGAAAGTACATACAATATGCGATTGGCAAAATCTTATTTTCGAAAAAGCGGATACAAAGGAGATAGCATTGTTTTTTTTGCTAATGTTCTTCCCGGTTCATTAGAAGAAGACTGGTGTAAAAGTGTGGTAAATGAGTTGAATAAATCTTTAGGATTAAAAATGAAATTAAAATTGGGCACCTATAATGAAAAATTAATTTCAATTCAAAATGGCGAATCAAAAATGTGGATGGGAGCTTATTTGCCTGATTATCCAGATGCAGAGTCTTACCTTAATCCATATTATTCTTTAAGCGAAGGGAAATCGATTCGTACATATGGCATGTACAAGAATTCGAAATTTGACGAATTATATGAAAAATCAACGATAGAAGTAGATGAAAAAGTAAGGAATCAGCTATTTAATTCATGTATAGATATCATGAACAAGGAGGCCCCGGTAGTTCCCGTTTATTTTGAAAATATTTTAGTCGTTTACAATTTAAATCTGAGGGACGCCAACATGAACAGTTTTGGAATTATTGATTTTTCCAAGGCCTATATTAAGCCAATAAAATAGTTTAATTCAAAACGCTATCTACCCAAGCCTTACCCCATTCTTGAATTTCTTTCTTTGACCACAACTCTGGATAAAAGATTCTTTTTTGAAATCTTGGTGGTAGATATTTTTGCCAATTTGTCCCTCCAGTTCCCTTTTCTTCTCCAGTTCCTTTAGATAGGTAGTGAACGGCGGTGCGATAATGAACCAAGGGCCAATTGATATTTACATTCACATCTAGAAGCTTCATTTGCTTTAGAACCTCGGGGTTCTTTTGATCTGTATTAGAAAGAGATGAATATTTTTTCCAAATATTCATAGGTTGATATTCATCAGCAAAATCATGAAAAGTGCGTAAATATTTATCTTCAAAATCTTTTAGGGTTAAAGTTTTTTCCCCTGTTTCGGCTATAATTGCCCCTCTTCTCCAGTACACGTTATTTAATTGCTCGTGAATATCCGCATCCTGCAATTTCTTGCGCTGTTCTTCGTGGACCAAATATTTGAGGTCAGTGCTGGCAATTTCAATTCTCCTGTAGGCGGCAGTTTGAAAACCACTTGATGAAAGTAGCGCCATTCTAAACTTGGTGAACTGGTCTTTTTCCATGCCAAATCGCATTACATCAAAAGAGCGAATCAGCGTTTCAAAATACATGTTGCATCTTTTTAATCGTGCAATAAAAAAATCAACATCCAGCTTTTCATTCCAGCCAAGGTCCTGTCCCGTATCAGATATAATTTTACCATTTCGGCAGATTTGATCAATTTCATGCTCTATCAGATTAAAATAAAGCTCTGTAATTTGGTGGTATACAATGAATATTTTTTCATCCGGAAAATCTGTTTTTGGCTTTTGAAGACTTAGTAATGCATCTACTTCAATATAATCCCAATATACGATTGGGTTGGCAAAAATTAAACCGTCTAAATAAGAATTTAAATCTTGCCCTATCGCCGCATATTTGTCACGTAATAATTCTAAGCGTTTTTGAATTTCAGGTGTAATCTCCATAGAATGCCAATTTAATTCTTTGTTCTAAGTTAATTATTTCACAACAAAGAAAATAAAGAATTGTAATGTAAAAAATGATAAAAATCATCCTACTCTCATCATAAGAGGAAATCAACTTAAAAAACAAAAAGAAGGTAAGGTGAGAGGAAGTTACTTATCTTCATCATCTAGAACCCTTTTGGCTCGAAGCTGCTCGAAAAGGCCAAGAGTAATCCAGTATGGTAATATAAAACCCATTAAAAATAACAACATCCAAAAGGCCATTCCACCAATTAAAAGAAATAAAACTATACCGAAAGTGCTCATGTTCTATTATTTTTGAACTATAATTGAAGACAAAATTAAAAAATTAACTCAATAATTC
>QOQC01000018.1 GCA_003331365.1 Flavobacteriales bacterium
ATCCTCATTCTTCCTTCTGCATCAGCATAAAGAATTCTCGCCTTAGAACCCACGACAAGTTTGTTCTCCCTTGCCCCCTTTATCCACTGAATATTGTCAGCCATTTGCTGATTAATTTCTTCAGGACTATGTAACATCATTTCTTCTAGAACTGAACAAGCAATGGCATCAGTTTTTTCCAAGTCACTATCTTTTCCAGATGCGCATACCCACCGAAAGGGTCCAAACCCAAAATCAAAACACAAAGGCCCTAAAATATCCTGAACATATGAAGGATAAATAAAATCTTCTTGATTCGGTGCCATTATCTCTGCCCCTGCTCGTGATGCCTCCAATAAAAATGCATTTCCATAATCGAAAAAGTAAGTTCCCTTTTCTGTGTTTACTTTAATGGCTTCCGCATGTCTCAAAAGACTCTCCTTTACTTTTTTCTTAAATAATTCAGGATTTTTGGACATCATCTCATTTGACTCTTCAAATGTCAATCCAACAGGATAATAACCCCCAGCCCATGGATTATGTAATGAGGTTTGGTCAGAGCCTAAATCAATATAAATATTTTCTTCGCTAAACTTTTCCCAAACATCTACAATATTTCCAAGATAAGCTATTGAAACTACTTCCTGCTTAGATTTAGCCAATTTAACTCGTTCGCAAAGTAATCCTATATCTGAGATGATTTCATCAACCCAACCTTGACCATGCCTTGTTTTTGCAGCCTTTGGATTTACCTCAGCGGTAACAGAAATGACTCCTGCAATATTTCCAGCTTTTGGTTGAGCTCCTGACATTCCACCTAGTCCTGCCGTTACAAATAATTTTCCTTTATAGTCATCTCTATTTTTTGCGATTTTTCGAATTGCATTAAGGACAGTAATGGTCGTGCCGTGAACAATACCCTGTGGTCCGATATACATATATGAACCCGCAGTCATTTGTCCATATTGGGTTACCCCAAGCGCATTAAATTTCTCCCAATGATCTTGACTTGAGTAGTTCGGAATAACCATACCATTGGAAACGACTACCCGAGGTGCATTTTTATGTGAAGGAAATAAACCTTGAGGATGGCCCGAGTTCATGACCAATGTTTGTTCCTGAGTCATTTCAGACAAATATTTCATGGTCAGTCGGTATTGAATCCAATTTTGAAATACAGAACCATTCCCGCCGTATGTGATTAATTCATGTGGATGCTGAGCCACATCATGATGCAGATTATTTTGAATCATTAACATGATTGCCTTTGCCTGATTACACTTGGCCGGATAATCGTATAATGGCCTGGCATAAATTTCATTTTCAGGACGATAGCGATACATATATATTCGACCGTACTCCTCAAGTTCGGTTGCAAATTCTTCAATTAATTCCTTATGCTGTTCTTTTGGGAAATACCTAAGGGCATTTTTTAATGCAAGTTTTTTTTCATCAGAAGACAATATTTGTTTTCTCTTTGGGGCATGATTAATGGATTTATCGTAATCCTTTTTAGGTGGAATTTCTTTTGGTATTCCTTGTAAAATTTCGTCTTGAAATGAAATCGAACTCATAACTTATAATTAGATTACAAAGTTATTGGATTTATCAATACCTAAGCTCCACAAAACCGTGCTTTTGAACTTCATTACCTCCTTCAAATACGGCGTTAATTTTATAGAAATAGGTTCCTTCGTCAAGTATTTTACCAGACATGTTTGTTCCTTGCCAAGTTTCTGCCGGATCAAAGTATTCGAAAACTTTGTTTCCCCAACGATTCAAAATAATACATTGAAACTCCTGTATACCAGTATAGTTGACAAAAAACTGGTCATTCCCTACTTCAGAGGACAATACAACTACATTTGGTGCATTCAAATCACAGTAGTAATATTCTAAAGTAGCTATATCATCTGAAGAACCACAAATGTGATTTAGAGTCACCGTATAATCTCCTGCTTCGCTGACTTCGATTACATCTCCACTCTCTCCATTAGACCATTCGAAAGATACATTCGAACTATATCCATTTTGAACGGGCTCCGAAACCGCAATTGCTTGAAGTTGAGCCAGCGACCCATCACAAACACTAGTATCACTCGCAATTACCGAATAATTTGGAGGGAAATCAACATAAACCAATTGGTCGAATTGGCATAAAGGATCCGTAAAAGTTAGATCATATACACCTCCCAAATTCGCAGTTACTAAAGGATTGAACTGATCTCCCAATATACTTAATTCTGGACTTGTTGAAGACCAAGAACCTCCATTTGGTGCATTGAATCCTGATACCTGATATGAATAATTACAAACAGCTGTATCACTAATAATATCTGGCAATGGTAAAATAGCAAAGTTACCCAAAACCGTATCACACTGATTAGAAACCTCTAATACATATGACCAAGCCTGATCGGAAACCAAAGTTGGAGTGGTAGTCCCATCACTCCACAAATAATTTATCTCAGGGTCATATCCATCATTGAATGCACTAGTTGTAACGACAGGAACAATTTCATATCCCGAGTTTTCACATACCGTTGTATCAGGCATACTCAGATATAGATAGGGTGGAAAAGAAATATTTGCCGTATCCGTAACATTGCATTCATTGTCTGTAAAAATAACCTGATAATTTCCTGCCATTGTCGAGGTAATCAAGGGGTTATTAATATTTGGATTTGAGAATCCAATTGTGGTATCCAATGAACTCCATACCCCTCCACTAAACGCAACCGTTTCAGAAACCTGAAATTCCAGATTACAAGCAATAGTGTCTGTAAAAATTTCAGGACCTTCAACAACAGTAAAAGAGACTGTTGTATCGTATGGACACCCATAATTATCCTGTACATTAAAAACATAGCTGTAAGTCCCTATGGCATCAGGCTGAACAACGATTAAGGTATCATTTTGTCCTGATATAATTGTCGGATCATTATTCCACCAACTTGTATCCGCAGTGGTTTGATAGGAACCTAACCCAGGAAAATAGGATGCGTCAAAAAACAATCCCCATTCAAAAATATAACCATCATCAATATTGAGATTATCTTGTACAAAAATCGTCCAATTTCCATTAACGGGACATCCTGTAAAGTCAGCAAAAGAACTTTCTGGCTGATAAGTATTGCTAGGGTCGACAGAAGGATTGTTGTTTCCAAAGTTAGGAGCGGGAATGGTATTTCCCCAATTTTGAGTCATTGGACCAATATCATTAAATACGGAACTGAAACAGTATTCCCATCCCTCACCAGGACCACCTCCTCCTGAATCGTCAATGGGGTCACCCAAATACGTGCCGCCGCCACTATTTCCTCCTGGAATTGCTCCAAAACCATAAGAATTGACAAGTGGAACTATGGTCCCGTTTGGACATTCTAACCAAATCTCCAAATCACCTGCATAAGAATGTTCCATTGTAATACAAACTTGATTAAGATCTTGAGCATTCTGAATGGTGGCACCTGAAGGAAATCCACTAATGGAAATCGGAGCCTGATATTGTGCTATACCATCAGGAAGATAAGTAAGTCCCGCAAAATTACCTCCTAGCTGAAAGGTTCCTGGCGGTATATCGACTCCTACTGTATCTTGTGGGGTTACCCCACCTATTAATGTAGTATTTTCTCCCAAACACACAGAATCCTGCAGTGGACCTGTGCCAGCAAAGCTTGGAGTTAGAGATACTCTAATTTTACTCCTCACGCGTTCGTTTTGTGGAAACTGATCGGTTATTTTAAGATCTACTAGATATCCGGACTGAGCTTGAGGCGTAATCCATATGGAGTCATTGTTTGGATAAGTATTTCCATCGGTTACATCCCATTGAAAATCAATCGTTGAATTGATATCCTGAGAGTAACCATAACCGGTTATTTCTTGAGAGTATGGAAATATGGGAGTAGCCACAAAAAGAATACTATCACCAAAACAAATATCTACAAATCCAGTGTCAGCAGGATTTAAGGCGTCAGATCCTGTTCCATTAACGTAAGCCTCCATATGCGCCTCAAATGGTTGAAATTGATTTCCACATTGCACATTCGCAAGCCATCCTGTTCCTTCATTAGCCCCATCTGTAACAAATACAACTGTTAAACACCCACTTGGGTTGTCCCATGATGCCTGATATGAAAATCCATTGGGATCTGTAACTGAATTGTGAGTACCCAAAAGAGGTGATGCTGTTGTTGGACCGTCATATACATAAATGGAGTCTGATCCATCTATATCAAATTCATAACCCGCATTTATCCCAAAAGTGATTGTTGCCTTAGTCCCTAAATTCAGATCCGGACAAAAAACAATTGAGTCTACGTATCCTGAGGGATAATCTCCTCCCGCTCCTGGATCTTGGAAATTCGTGCCTCCTTGACCGAAATTACCGCAATCCATTGGACTACTTTGAGGATATCCTGGGTCACCCATATTAACCATCTGAGTAAAAGAAACGTTACTCACAAACAATAATAGTATTGTTAAGATTTGTGTTAACCTCACTTCTCAGTCAATTTTTCATTCTTCAATACCCATTCTGATTTTACAACCACAATTTTATTGATTTTTGGAGCATAGAAATATTGATTGTAAGGCATGATCTTAACTTGTATATCAGTAAACCTTGGTTTTTCTGTTATATCTGGAAGTTCTTTTAATTTTAATTGACCATGTTTTTCTGAATCGAATACTCCCAAATAAGTTCCATGATCTATTGCAAATAATAATAAATCATACTTTTCAGGTTCTGTACTTTTAATTAACTCTAATTCCTTCTTAGAGTATGAATTCAAAAGCAACTTTTTCGAGTTTTGAGAATACCCCCAAGTGGTGAGAATTAGAAATAAGAAAATCGAGAATAATTTTTGCATAGCTTTCTTGTTATATTGACTCTAGGTATCGTTGAAAAGTTGATTCATTTGTTCAAAGAAAATTATAGCTTCAAGCATAATTAAAATTAGTTTTGTAAAGTTAGCAATACTAATGAAAAGAAAAAATCATGACTAATCAAGAATTAATCAATATTTCAATGCAAATCAGACGTGACATTGTAAGAATGGTTGCTGCTGTAAAATCGGGTCATCCAGGTGGTTCACTCGGCTGTGCAGACTTTCTAACCTTTCTATATTTTGACTGGATGAATCACAATTCAGAACAATTTAGCATGGATGCGAGAAATGAAGATGTATTCTTTTTATCAAATGGACATATTTCACCTGTTTGGTATAGCGCACTTGCAAGGTCAGGATACTTCCCGGTTTCAGAGCTTTCAACCTTTAGAAAAATATCTTCTAGACTTCAAGGTCACCCATCAACCGACAAAAACCTTCCTGGAATAAGAATGGCATCAGGTTCCTTGGGTCAAGGACTTTCTGTTGCTTTAGGTACAGCCGAAACAAAAAAATTAAATAACGATACAAGTGTTGTATACAGTCTTCATGGAGATGGTGAACTACAAGAAGGACAGATCTGGGAGGCTGCTATGTATGGGGCTGCTCGGGGTATCGATAATATCGTTGCTACCATTGATTACAATGGGAGACAAATAGATGGTGACGTGGAAGATGTTCTCTCTCTAGGGAACCTAAAGGAAAAATGGCAAGCTTTTGGATGGGTAGTGTATGAAATGGACGGTCATAACTTTGATGAAATTAGAAAAACCTTTACTACTATTGGTGATTCACTAGGAAAAGGAAAGCCTATTGTGGTGCTTATGAAGACAGAAATGGGTAAAGGTGTTGACTTTATGATGGGTTCACATAAGTGGCATGGTGTTGCTCCAAATGAGGAGCAATTAGAAATTGCCTTGAACCAACTTGAAGAAACATTGGGAGACTATTAGTGAAAAATGTAATTGTAATTTTATTACTCAGCCTAAATTTTTTGGTTTACAGCCAAGAGAAAACGCGCATATTATTTATCCTAGACGCATCGAACAGCATGAATCTTAAATGGGATGAACAAACCCGGATGGAGTCAGCAAAGGAAATCCTAAATCAATCCATACAAGATCTTAAAGGAATTCCAAATTTAGAAATCGCCTTAAGAGTATATGGACATCAATCAAATGTCAGCAATGCCCATCAAGACTGTAATGACACAAAACTTGAGGTGCCTTTTGGTGCTAACAATACTGAAAAAATAAAGCAAAAAATCAAAACAATTACAGCAAAAGGAGCAACACCTATAGCTCGGTCTCTTGAGGCTGCCGCAGGAGATTTTCCCAATGAAAAAAGCAGGAATTACATAATTCTCATTACCGATGGTTTGGAATCTTGTGATAATGATCCGTGTGCCGTGGCTACGAAATTAAAAGAAAAAGAAGTGAAGGTTACCCCATTTGTGATTGGCATTGGCATGGACCTATCCTATTTAGAGCAATTCAACTGTATTGGGGCCTATACAGAGGCTGAAAATAAAAACAGCTTCAAAACAGTTTTATCAACAATTATAAATAAGGCATTATTGAACACAACTGTTCAGGTGAATTTGAATGACTTGAGCTTAAATCCCACAGAAACCAATGTCAGTATGTTTATTTACGAGGCAGGAACTGATCGATTATTGCAAACACTGACACATACTTTGAATCGATACAAAAATCCGGATACTCTTGTCTGGGATCCAAATATCAAATATGATATTCACGTTAAAACACTTCCTCAAATAATCAAAAAAAACATTTCAATTACTAAGCACGCCCACAATAAAATTCAAATCGATGCAGCACAGGGGTTTTTATCATTTACTTCTAAAAGGAGTCCATATAATGTAAATTACACCATGCGAGTTTCACAAAATGACAACAATACAACCATTAATCATCAGCACTTAAAAAGCACTGAGAAATATTTAATCGGCAAATACAATATCGAAATATTTACACTTCCACGAATTTACATGGAAGTTGAGGTAAAGGAGAAACAAACTACGACAATTGATGTGCCAGCTGCAGGTACTTTTGACTTGAGATGTAAGACTCCTAAGGTAGGGCAAATCTTTGTTTTGAACGAAAATAACAAATACGAGTGGGTATGTAACCTTAATTCAAATTCAACTAAACAAAAGTGGGATTTACAGCCAGGTAAATACAAACTGATTTACAGAGGGGTAAAACAATTTTCCTCCTCTTATACAACTGAAAAAATATTTACAATAAAATCAAATAACACAATCTATTTAACGCTTTAAGCTATGGAAATTTTAGGAAATAAGGATACAAGATCCGGTTTTGGAGAGGGGTTGGCAGAATTAGGAGATGAGAACGAAAATGTGGTTGCTCTATGCGCAGACTTAACGGGCTCATTAAAAATGAATGCATTTCAAAATGCACACCCAAATCGGTTTTTTCAGGTTGGCATTGCCGAAGCCAACATGATGAGCTTAGCGGCTGGAATGACTATAGGAGGTAAAATTCCATTTACAGGAACTTTTGCCAATTTTTCAACTGGACGTGTATACGATCAGATCAGACAATCTATTGCATATTCAAAAAAAAATGTAAAAATATGTGCCTCCCATGCAGGACTTACCTTAGGAGAGGATGGCGCGACACATCAAATTCTTGAAGATATCGGAATGATGCGGATGCTTCCAAATATGACTGTAGTAGTTCCTGCCGATTTTAATCAGACAAAACAAGCCACAAAAGCTATTGCCAAGCATGATGGTCCCGTATATCTTAGATTTGGAAGGCCTGTAATGCCTATTTTTATAAAGCCGGACACTCCATTTGTTATAGGCAAAGCACAAACGATATACGAAGGTACTGATGTAACTATTATCGCATGTGGCCATATGGTGTGGAAATCGATTGAAGCCGTTGAAGAGTTAAAGAAAAAAGGGATTTCAGTAGATCTCATAAATATGCACACCATAAAGCCACTTGACCGTTCAGCAATATTGGATTCTGTGAGAAAAACAGGATGCATTGTAACGGCTGAGGAGCATATGGCAAATGGAGGTCTCGGAGAGGCGGTAGCTCAGGTTTTATCTAGAAATTATCCTTGTCCCCAAGAATTTGTTGCTGTAAATGATTCTTTTGGAGAAAGTGGTAAACCCATGGATTTAATGGATAAATACGGTATTGGCACCTCAAACATAGTAAGTGCGGTTGAAAGAGTGTTAGAAAGAAAGTCTTAATTTGACAATTCTAAAATTAATGCTGACTATTTACATTATCTAAGTAATCTTAATTCAACACTTTTTTAGGATCATTAAACCATTTTCAGCACCTTAAAAGATACCAAAAAGGTTACCTTAATAAGTATATTGCTTACGGGCAAAAGCTGTATGTAAAAAAATTATATTTGTTTAAAGAAGAATCCTGAGATGAAGGAATATCAACCAAGACACATACTTTTTTTTCTATTGTTTACGTCGATGATTCTTTTACCTGTAGTATACTTTGCTCCAAAAGATGGGTATGATTTATTTGGAATCAAAATCAGATTTATGACTTGGGAAAATCTTTTAAACCCAGTTACTCAGGAGAATAAAGATCTTGATTTTTTGGATGATGTCAACATCAGTGACAATCAAGACAAGGCATTTCTTAAAACCGCTCAATCTGATTCTTTATCATTAGGACTTCCCACAAAGGATACCGTATTGGCTGTTAAAAGTAAAACGCGACTTCATATGAACGAAAAATCTAAGTCAAGTTTGTATACTTTTTTTTCAGAGCTTTCATCTGCCTCAAAAAATAAAAAGAAGGTAAATATTTGTCATTATGGTGATTCTCAAATCGAAGGAGATCGCATGACCTCATTTATTCGACAACGTCTTCAAACACAATTTGGAGGAGCTGGACCAGGGCTTATTCCTGCAATCAACGTTTATAGCACTATTTCCTTCCGCCATAATTATTCATCGAATTTTCAAAGAAAGATCATTTTTGGCAAGGAAAAGTTGAGCTCCAATAAGTATGGCATTATGCTCTCCTCTGCTGTATTCCAGATAGATAGTTCAAAAGCAACTAAAGGAATCCCTAGTGAGGCGTGGATAGAAGTGACGCCTTCAAATGTGGCGTATTCTCGATGCAAGGCCTATAACAATCTATCTGTTTATTACAATTCTTGTAATACGCCTTGTACTATTGAAATCTATAATGAAGGAGAGCTTATTGTCAAAGACTCCCTTAAAACGGATGGCTTAGCAAATGTGTTTAAGTGGAAATTTCCAAGTACTCCTGAGAAGCTTAAAATTATTTTTAAATCTACATCAAGCCCCATCATTAATGCTATTTCAATTGAAGGAGATATCGGTTTACAAATGTCAAATATTGCCATGAGAGGTTCATCAGGCACGAGTTTTGGAGCAGTAGATTATAGGTCTATGTCGTTTATGCATAAAGAACTAAATACAAAGCTTATAATTATGCAATTTGGAGGAAATTCTGTGCCCTTCTTCAAGGACAGCAGCTCGGTTAGGGGATATGCTTACCGATTCCGAAAGCAAATAGAATATGTACAAAGCTGTTCGCAAGATGCTGCTATTATTGTAATAGGACCTAGTGATATGGCCCAATATAAAGAGGGTATTTATTCTACTTTTCCCTTTTTGCCTTATTGCGTTGAGCAAATGAAACATCAAAGCTTAAAGGCAGGAGCTGCTTATTGGGATTTATATGACGCCATGGGAGGAAAAAATTCAATGTTCGCATGGGTTAACAATGGCCTTGCCGGTAAAGATTATGTTCATTTTTCAACAAAAGGAGCAAGTAAGGCATCTCAATTATTTTATAATGCCTTGATATCGGCATACAAAGACTGGGAATTGAATAGTATTACTGAAAAAAATAAAAAAGATGTACCTTAAAAAAATACTCTTTTTACTATTGATTTGGTCATTTCCAAATGCTTTTTTTAGTCAAGATTCAAGCTATACAAGAGACGCTATGCGATTAAATACGATTAGTATTGATACCAACGCCATGAATCAATTCCCATTTATAAATTTTGATCAAAATTATTTTCAATTTCCATCAGGTTCAAATCCAAATTGGGATTACTTGTATAAAAATTTGGATTCGATGATTTTATTGAAAGACCGAAAACTACAATTCTATCATATCGGAGGCTCGCATATTCAAGCAGATATCTACACCCACGACTTTAGAAGCTTTATTCAATCAAATTGGCCTGGACTTTCAGGAGAAAGAGGACTTGTCTTTCCGTTTAATCTTGCTAAAACCAATAATCCGAGTAATTATCGATTTAGCTCATCAAATACCTGGAGCGGATACAGGAGCGTGATTCATAGACCCGAATTCCTTCATTATGGAATTACCGGCGCAGCTATTTCTTGTACAGATTCTTTGATTCAGCTAACCTTTAAGCATAAAAAAACACGTGTTAGCCCGCCAATCAATGCATTAAGAATATATCACAATAGTGGATTAATTCCATATGAATTTAATTTTGGTGACGATGAAATATTAATACAATCTGTTAGACGATGTGCAGATATGGGATATACTGAAATTAGATTCACTGATCCAATAAAAACACTCGATATGCAATTTATTCGGACCACAAAAAAATCATTTCGCCTAGACCTTTATGGATTTGAATTATTGAATGATTTACCGGGTATTTCATACAATTCAATTGGCATTAATGGTGCAGGATTGTATACCTATCTTGATAATGAATATTTTCTTCGTGACTTGAAGCTGTCTCCCCCGGATTACTTCGCTTTTTCTGTTGGGACCAATGACGGATTTGTTCCCTTTTCTGAGTTTAAACCTGAAGTTTATAAGGAAAACTTGAGAAAAATGATGGATCTCGTATTACAAGCGAACCCTCATTGTGCGATTTTATTGACCGTTCCAAATGATTGCTATTATAAAAAAAGATATCCCAATAAAAATACGGGAAGACAACGAAAAGTCATTGTTGAGCTTGCAGAAGAATACGGATGTGGTGTATGGGATTTCTATGGTTTTATGGGAGGTTTAGGCTCATCGAATACCTGGAGGATGGAGGGGCTTATGAGAAATGATTATGTGCACTTTACAAAAGAGGGATACCATCTTAAAGGAGAATTATATATAGATGCATTTTTGAAATACTTAAATCAAGTAGAATGCTTAAACGAAAAAGATAACTCACGGAAATGACGAGATTTGACAACCTGTTTACGTTTGACGAAAATCATCCACTCATTTTCACTCAGCTTGACTTTTGGATATTTTTCTTATTGGTCATAGCAATATTTAGCTACATCCATAAATTCAAACTTACAAGGAGTATTTTCTTATTTGTAGCAAGCCTTTTCTTTTATTTTAAAACTTCGGGATTGCTCGTTTTATTGCTTTTCTCCAGCATTGTAATCAATTATTTCATTGGAAAAGGGGTTTGGAATAGTGTATCCATTCTGAAGAAAAAGGCTTATGTAACGCTATCTGTATTGTTTAATATTCTCACGCTCGGGTATTTCAAATACGCATACTTTTTCACCGAGTCTTTCAATGAAATGTTCCATACCAA
This sequence comes from Flavobacteriales bacterium, assembly GCA_003331365.1. Classification (GTDB taxonomy): domain Bacteria; phylum Bacteroidota; class Bacteroidia; order Flavobacteriales_D; family Crocinitomicaceae; genus UBA952. Next base: position 11,475 of record QOQC01000018.1, read on the forward strand.
ATATGAAATTTTTAATGTATTTGCACAGATAGGAAATAGCGTTTTGGGACAAGGATCATTTGTCGATATAATTGTTCTTCCCGTTGGGGTTTCCTTTTTTACATTTCAGAGCATCAGCTATGTGGTAGACATTTACAGAAAAGAGGTAAAACCTGTCAAGAATTTTTTTGATTATGCCTTTTTTGTTAGTTTTTTCCCACAATTGGTTGCGGGACCAATCGTTAGAGCAAGAGATTTTATTCCACAAATCAGGCAACCATATCATCTAAATCATACTGACTTTAGCTGGGCTATTATCCAAATTGTAAAAGGTTTTATTAAAAAGGTTGTTCTCGCCGATTATATCGCCATTCATTTTATTGATAAAGTAGCAGACGCTCCGGAGGCTTTCCCCGGGTTTATAAGTATTCTTGCCATGTGGGGATACTCACTTCAGATTTATGGTGATTTTTCAGGATATACAGATATAGCTATAGGTGTTTCGAGACTAATGGGATTTAAGTTGCTGGAAAATTTCAACTCTCCATATAAAGCCATAAGCGTTGCAGATTTTTGGAGACGTTGGCATAAATCACTCGGATCATGGTTGAGAGATTATTTATACATTCCATTAGGAGGTAACAGAAGTGGTGGTATTGGAACTTATATCGCCACAATGGTCATACTCATCTTTTTGATATTTATTACCCAATGGTATTGGTTGTTATTTATTTATCTCGGACTAATGATTATATATATCGGCGTATCACTGGTTTTTCCAGGATTTAAAAGATATGTACACAGAGATCTCAACCTCATCATTACAATGGTTATAGGTGGACTTTGGCACGGAGCAAGTGAAAACTTTGTCATATGGGGTGCAATGAATGGAGCTGCTCTTATCATTTATAACCATTGGCGAAAAATAAGCCCTTATGAGAATTCAACAACTTTATTTACTCGTTTTTGGAGAATTCTATTCACTTTCAATTTTATCACTTTTACCCGAATTTGGTTTAGACTCGAGGATGACGGCGCTCCCTCAAATATGCTTACCCAAATATGGTATCATTTTGACTTAAATTCAGATACCTTTAATACATTGATGACTGGATTTGATACGGCCCTTTATGTCATGATCTTTGGATATATATTACATTGGTTACCTTCAAAAGTGAAAGAATTTGGAGAACGAAAGTTTACGGCCCTTCCAATGCTTTTACAGTCCGCAGCAGTAGCTATAATACTGATTATCATATATCAAGCATTTTCTGATACCTTCAAACCATTTGTTTATTTTCAATTTTAAAGTAGAAATGTAACGAAATACTTGACAAACGGGTGTTTCATATTGTATCTTTGCTCACTTTGACCGTAAAATCAAATATAGTTACCTATGAGTAAGATGAAATTATCGGAATTCAACTATGAACTTCCTGAAGAATTAATTGCCAAATACCCTTGTGAAAATCGCGACGAATCCAGGTTAATGGTAGTACACAAGGATACGGGTAAAATTGAACATAAATTATTTAAAGACCTCATTACCTATTTTGATGAGGGCGATGTGATGATCATGAACAATACCCGAGTTTTCCCTGCAAGAATGTATGGAAATAAGGAGAAAACAGGAGCAAAGATAGAGGTATTCTTATTAAGAGAATTAAATAGAGAAAGCCTCCTTTGGGATGTATTAGTGGATCCTGCAAGAAAAATCAGAATCGGAAATAAACTATATTTTGGAGAAGATGATTCATTAGTTGCCGAGGTTATTGACAATACAACTTCAAGAGGAAGAACATTGCGATTTTTATTTGACGGTCCCTATGAAGATTTTAAGGCCAAAATTACTGAGCTAGGAGAAACTCCTTTACCTAAGTACATCAAACGGGATGTCGAAGAAACTGATGAAGAAAGATATCAAACAATTTTTGCCAAAGTAGAAGGAGCTGTGGCAGCGCCAACTGCAGGTTTACATTTCTCGAGACAATTATTAAAACGATTAGAACTTAAAGGTGTTGATATGGCCGAAATCACATTGCATGTTGGATTGGGAACATTTAGGCCAGTTGAGGTTGAAGACCTCACTAAACATAAAATGGATTCGGAACAAGCTTCAATCGCACAAGAAGCCGCTGACCTAGTAAACGTGGCTAAAAGAAATAAAAAAAGGGTATGTGCGATTGGCACCACTTCGATGAGAACCATTGAAACTGCTGTATCTACAGATGGATTCTTAAAACCCTATGATGGATGGACTAATAAATTTATTTTTCCTCCTTATGACTTCAAAATTGCCAATTGTTTGGTGACCAATTTTCATACGCCACTTTCAACTTTACTTATGATGATTTCTGCTTTTTGTGGACACGAATTGATGCAGAAAGCTTATAAAGAAGCTATAAAGGAGAAGTACAGATTTTATTCGTATGGTGACGCGATGCTGATTATATAAGGTAGCAATTTAAATCAGCCCTCAAGACATAGGATAAAATTTGTTTTTTTACCTTTTCCGAGAAGGACATATTTTTGATTAATTAAATCTTTATTCTTCAACTCGAATTGATCGTTGACTTTTTCTTTATTCACGGAGATTGAATTTGCTTTCAGCTCCCTTCTAGCCTCACCGTTTGATTTCAAAAATCCAGATTTAGAGACCAATGCGTCAATAATTGAAATTCCATTTTCTATGTCCTCTTTTTGAATAGATGCTTGAGGAACACCATTAAACACGGCGAGAAAATCTTGATCTGACAGACGCATTAAATCGTCTTTTGTAGACTTACCAAACAATATTTTGGATGCATTTATAGCCTGATCTAGTGCTTGTTGTCCATGTACTCTTTTTGTAATGTCTTCAGCAATTTTTTTCTGCAAAAATCTTTGATGAGGCGCCTCATCATGAGTAGATTGAAAAGAGGAAGTCTCGGCTTCAGAAAATAAAGTAAATATTTTTATAAAATTTGAGGCGTCTTCATCCGAAACATTTAGCCAATACTGGTAAAATGCATATGGTGAAGTTTTATCAGGATCCAACCATATATTTCCACTTTCAGTTTTTCCAAATTTCGAACCATCTGCTTTTTTAATCAGTGGTGTAGTAACTGCAAATGCCGATTTTCCAGACTTTCTTCTAATCAATTCCGTCCCTGTAACAATGTTGCCCCATTGATCAGACCCACCAAGCTGTACAATGCAATTTTTCTGATGATGAAGATGAAAGAAATCATACCCTTGTACCAATTGGTAGGTAAATTCAGTAAATGACATTCCCGATTCTAGTCTTGATTTTACGGAATCCTTTGCCATCATATAATTGACCGATATGTGTTTTCCAACATCTCTAATAAAGCTCAGAAAATTCATCGAATCAAACCAATCCGCATTATTTACAACCTCAGCTGCATTTTCGCCATTAAAGTCCAAGAATTTCTCCAACTGACTTTGAACACCTTTAATGTTTTTTTCAATAGTGGCCTTATCGAGTAAATTTCTTTCTTGAGATTTTCCCGATGGATCTCCAACCATTCCAGTGGCTCCGCCGATGAGCGCGATTGGTTTATGACCTGCTCTTTGAAAATGAACAAGAGTCATGATTTGAACCAAACTTCCAATATGTAATGAATCTGAGGTTGGATCAAACCCAATATAACCCGAAGATGATTTTTCTTGTAAAGCTTCTTCAGTTCCCGGCATGATATCATGTATCATTCCCCTCCATCTCAATTCTTCAATAAAATTCATCTTATACAGTTAAGTCCTTAAATATTTCTTCCAACGATTTACTCTCGGTATTCAAGGTCATAATTACCAAATTATTTTCTTGAGTAAATTGGGATACATTAATCTTTAATTCATCTAATGAATTTGACTTCAAAAGAAATCCATTATTATAGGATTCAACACCATCAACACCTTTGATTTTTTTCAACTGTGATTTACTCACTTCCTGTTGAAATTCCACAAAAAGAAATTCTCCTGAAGCCTTTTTTTGAAGCTCCAAAGTACTCTTATTAGTCACTATTTCTCCTTTTGAAATAATTACAATTTTATCACATATAGCCTCAGCCTCTTGCATGATGTGCGTCGACAACATAAGCGTCTTTTCTTTACCAATCGACTTTATCAGTTCACGTATTTCAACCAATTGATTTGGATCCAATCCCGAGGTTGGTTCATCGAGTATAAGCACTTCCGGATCATGAATAATTGCCTGTGCCAAACCTACTCTTTGCCTATAACCTTTGGAAAGCGCTCCAATCTTTTTGTGTTGCTCTAATTCCAATCCTACGGCTTCAATCATCTCCTTGATTCTGCTTTTCAAATTGGTTACCTTATATATTCTACCAACAAATTCAAGATATTCCTTTACATACATATCAACATACAGTGGATTATTTTCAGGAAGATATCCTATTTTTTGTTGGGCCTTAAGATTGTCAATTCCAACCTTTAAACCAGAAACATATATTTCTCCGGAAGACACAGGAAGAAAACCTGTAATCATTCGCATTGTCGTACTCTTACCTGCCCCATTTGGCCCTAAAAAGCCAACGATTTCGCCTTTCTTTACTGAGAAAGATATATCCTTAACAGCGGCTTGCTCACCAAAATATTTATAAACATTTTTTACCTCAATAGACATAACTAAAGCGAAATTAAACAAATATATTAATCATTCTTCTTGGAAGGTAATTGAATAGAATACAAAGCAGTAAAGAAACTAAACAATGTGATTCCGGTTTGGGTTTCAAGCGTGTCCTCAAAGAAGAAGGTCACTAACATTAGAATCATAAAAATAAACCCTAAAAGTTGCTTGTGCTGTATTTGTAATTTTAAATGATATAAAACAATAAATACAAATAATAACAAACCAATAACACCAAAAGTAATAAGGCTTGTTAAGTAAGTATTATGTGCTCTAATTTGATTTTTTGGAATCAATTGTGAGTTATTCTCCCTATATTTTCTCTTATAAGCATCATCGACATCCCCAGTCCCAACACCTAAAAAGGGATAATCCTTATAAATTTCTATCCCCGTTTTCCATGCCTCAAGCCGTTGTAACAATGAATGGCCATTTGGATTGGTTGAATGATTGATTTGATACCTCAATCCTTCCAGCCTACCCCAAAATCCAATTTTCATTTCTGAAACATCAGCCATCCCATTTTCTACCGCCTTTATTTCCTCACCTGTTAATGATTGAACACCCTTAGCGTCCTTCGTTAAATCCTTAGATTCTAAAAACCTGGCTAGCGTGTATTTCAATTCCTGATCTCTTTTGTCTTTTCCTTCAAAAGAAAAATTTGACTTTTTTTCCCATTCGGTTTTCATACTTATTAAATTCGCCTTAGAGTTGTCATTACGCTCAGGCTCTGACAACAATAAGCTGAATGAAAATCCAATACCAATGCAGAAGGTAAGTATTAGAAAAAATAACGATTTAATCTTTCTATCCACTATTAGCTTGTACAAGATGTAAGCAATCAATATAGTGAACAATGATATTAGACCTGTCAAAACTTGACTTAAATACGTATATAAAAGTAACCATCCGATAGCTGGGATAATTAAATAAAGTTCTTTTCTTGAGTCATTAATCTCCAGTAGAATGGGTATACCAAATGATATCATTATGGCATATCGGATATGAGAATTAAATAAAGACATATCACGTATGTCTTTATATACAAAAGAATCCTGAAAATAAAAGTATGCAAAAGCATTGATCGAGCTTGTAATTATTAAAGCAGCAACAAAACAGGATAATATAATCTTATAGTTCGTCCTTATTTGAATTGGTTTTGAAATGATAATAATGGGAACAGCTAACAAGGACAACTTTCTCCTCAAATCATTTAAGCCATAGTCCCAATTATCACTCCATGCCATTGCAAGGACATGGATAAGAAAAAACAAAAGCACAAGAAGGAAAAATTTGTTTTGTTTTAAATTTTGAAAATACTGCTTAAAATCTCCTTCCACAATTAAATTGAGTAAGCCTAACAAAATCGACATAGACATCAAAAATTTACTACATACAATTCCAACCGCAAAAAGACAAAGCACAAACATGTGTGCATAATGGTGAAATAGTATAGCTTTTTTAATTTTCAATGTTTATAGGCTATGGATTTAATTTTTTTTCATACTCATTTTGGCTGACTAGGATTCGTACAGCCTCTTTTATTAAATCACTATATGAAAATGAATGTTCTGTTTTCCCCTTTTGAAAATAAAATCTTGAAACGATTTCATTCTCCAATAATGGTACGATTTCCATTTTATAACGCATCAAATCCCTCGAAAGATCTGCAATTATCTCTAATTCTATCTTTTCAAACTCATCTTTCAAATCTTGATAGGAGCTGTCCTTTTTAACGAGGTCTTTCAACTCTGACAACTTCTTTTCGGCTATTGTAGAATATTGAAAATCGCTTATAGAATTAACATAAGAGATGAAATCTTGATAATTTTCTTCTCCAAAAGTATAAACCGAAGGACTTTCAATTGAATCAATTTTACGAACATATTGATTCACATATTGGAATATAACATCATTTAAAACTAAGGTTTTGGTGAGCTCAGCATATTTCTTGTTGGCAACTTCAACATCAGGTACAATACCCCTTCCATCTATTACATCTCTACCGTTTTTTGTTTTAAATGTTTTGATGAGTGAATCTGATATTTCTACAGGGGCATTATCCATATTTCTATCATAATATTCAAGTCGTTGAACACATCGTCCAGAAGGTGTATAATATTTTGAAATGGTCACTTTTAGCTTCGAGCCATATTTCAAATCATAAGTTCTTTGAACAAGACCTTTACCAAAACTCTGTGTGCCCACCACTACTGCCCTGTCTAAATCTTGTAAGCTCCCAGCAACTATTTCGCTTGCCGAAGCACTATTTTCATTAATGAGAACAACCAATGGCATGTCTGGAAATAAAGGAACGTCTCTTGTTTTAAATTCTCTGTTTTCTTTTTCTATTCTCCCTTTTGTATATACCACAAGCTCTCCCTTTGGAATGAATAAATTGACGATTTTGACGGCCTCAAATAAAAGCCCACCACCATTATTTCTAAGATCCAATATAGCGTATTTCATTCCATCAGCTTTAAGGTTTTGAAATTCAGATTGAACACTTTGAAATGCCGTTTGCGTAAAGCTCGATAATTTCACATATCCAATGTCACCCTTAAGCATTCCAGAATATGGCACATCTGCAATCTTAATCTGCTCTCTTATGACATTAAAAAACAAAGTTTCATCGCCACGTTCAACTTTTATATTTATGGCAGAACCCTTTGGTCCTTTAAGTGCACTTGAAACCTCTTCAACCGTTTTTCCTTTCATTGTATTACCCTCGATAGATAGAATTTTGTCCCCTGCCTTTAACCCACTTTTGTGAGCTGGTTTGTTTAGATATGGTTCAATAATATGTACCCACCCCTTAACATCTCTTATTAACGCTCCGATTCCTCCATATTCTCCTGCAGACATTAATCGGTAATCCTCCATATTGGATTCATGATAAAATACAGTATATGGATCGAGTTCTTTAAGCATGGCATCAATCGCCACCTTAGAAATATTACCGGTTTGAGGCTCGTCAACAAAATACAACTCCAAATACTCATGAATTTGATCAATTAATTCAATGTTTTTAAGAATTTCAAATTCTCTTGATTGACCATTAACAGCAGATGGATGAATGAATAGGATAAAAAAGATTATCGTAGAACTGAATTTTATCATTTCAATCTTAGGTTTTTTGTAATAATACAATAAGCTGTTTTTCAATTTCTCCATATGTCAATTTTTTACTTGTATTATAAATAATTGCATACATCACAGCCTTTTTCAAATTTACACCTTTATGAATTAAAAGTACTTTGTTTTTACGGAGGACTTCTCTAATACATCTTTTAATATAATTCCGTTGAACCGCCTTTTTTATTCTGCGTTTTGGAACAGAAATTAACACTTGAAAAGGAGCGTCGATGATCGGTATTTCTCTATACAAAATGGTAAAAACAGAATTCTTTACACGTTTCCCTTTTGAGAATAATGTGTCTATCTCTGTTTGTTTGGATAGAACAAGCGATTTATCAAATGTGTAATCCATTTAAACCTTTTATCAGCTTATTTCTTCATAATCATCGAAATCAGAATCTCTTCTCTGATTTTTAGTAAATAAAGATTCGGAAATATACTGAAAAGAATTAACGGTTTTAAATAATATACTCATTAGAAAAAAGAATCCTATAACCTTAAAAATAAAACCAATAATTGCCGTTGATTCGATATCAAGAATACTTTCCTTAAACCAAAACGCAACAACATTATTTGCGATGTCTGGTCTAAATATAAATCCTATAAAGACTAGTAGAGATAAGATGATTATGATCATTTCATATTTAGAATTGAACTTACTTGTTGATGTTGCTAATCCCATTCGCGATAACATTAATACATTGTTCTGGCTTTTTTGAAATTTACCAATGAAATATAAGGCCAAAATAAAAATAATCGGGTACAGATTAGCTAATGCTATGCTACCACTATTCATATCTATGGAAAAAAGAAAAATTACATTAACGAGAAAAACATATTGAATCCCTTTGAAAAAATAAGTCTCAACAAGGCTTCTTGGCTTGCCTCCATTAAGAAGCATAAATCCCAGGTCTACGAAAAACCAAATAAAGCTGTAAATCGCAAAAAAAACACCTAATTGAAATGTAAGTTCTAGAATTTCCATTTTACCTATATTAAATAATCAACCAATAAAACAATCGATTATAGACCAAAGGTAATACATTACAGCCCCTAGACTGTATAGTTGTATTGAAATTAACAAGATTTATATTTACTTCAGAACCTTGATTACAGTTCTTCTATTCTTAGTGAACTGATCTTCTGTGCATTTTTCACAAATGATGTCTGGTTCATCTTCACCTTTATAATCACCCGTAATCAAATCCCTATTGAATCCTTTTGAAACAAGGTAATCAATAGTTCTATTCATTCTTTTCTTGGATAACCATATGTTATAAGATTTTGTATCCCTTCTATCGCAATGGGAAACAACCTCTAATTTAATACCCTCTTTAGAATCAAATTCTGCAACAAAATCATTCAATGTCGATGTGTTTTCGGTATTGTGAAAACTCGAATTCAGGTCAAAATAAATAATGGTTTCAATTGTTGGTATTTCTACAACGGGAATGATTTCTTCTGGTTCATTAATGGGGACTTCAACCTCCACAACTTGATTTACAGCGTCGGTTACAACAACTGTATAAATACCTTTGACTAAATCCTGCGGATCTTCTATTTCACTTCCATTTGACCATTTATATGCATAAGGAGGTACTCCACCAGATGGAGTTAAATCAATTTTACCATCTGATCCTTGATATACAGTAACATCTGTACCCACGGCAGATGCATACAAAGGAGGAATTGGTTTAAACGAAGAGTAGTAAATATCACTCATTTGTGCATCTCTATTGCTTGACCAATAAAAGAAGTGATCAAAAATGGTAAAATAGGCATCGAACTTTGGTGAATTAATTACTTCTCCTAAGTTCACAGGAGCAGACCAAGAATCCCATCCTTCTCCATTTCGTAATGCATAAAAAATATCCGCATCACCATAACCTCCAAATCCGTTTGAGGCAAAATAAAGTGTGTCGTCATTATCAGATAAAAATGGAGAAATTTCAAATCCAGATGAATTGATGTTTGGCCCCATAGATAACGGAGCTGTCCACTTATCATCAATCAATTGAGAAAAATATAAATCCTCTTTACCCTTAGATTCAGGACCTTCATAAGATATTATAATTGTATTCTCTTCTCTATTGATATGAAAACCATAAAAATTACCATCAATATCTAGATCAGGGATTTTTAAGTCGTGAGGAGAGCCCCATCCATTCCCTTTTCTATCGCAATATGCAATTCCTTTTTTTAAATCTTTTTTACCATGGTATGCTCCAAGTAAATATACGCGCGATTCATCCGAATTAAAACCTACGATACAATTGTTAAACTTATTGTTTAGAGCATGTAACTCACCACCTTTACTATAGTTTTTATCTTCAATTTTTTCACTTTGCCAAATATCCTGATCGGTATAACCTCCGATGGAACTAGAATCAAATGACCTAGAAAAGTAAAGTGTTGATGTTTCTTTTGAAAAAATTGGGAAATTTTCTTCGTACGCAGTATTTACCTCACCTCCCAACCTGTGAGGAATTTCAATGTCCGTGAATTGTGAAAACGATATACTACTAATAGATATACCAAATAAAACAAATAGATATTTTTTCATGTCTCAATTATTATCTTCCTAACATTAAACCAAGTGTTAACTCATGACCTCCCGAGCTATAATTATTAAACCTCGAAACGGAAAAATCATAAGAATAACCCACTTTAAATCTTTGACTAATATTCATCCCTACCATCGCAATCAATGCATCGGTATGTCTGTACCCTAATGTCATCCAAAGCCATTCATTATATTCCATTTGCAGATTAAAATCTATTGAAACTGGAGCTGGAGACATATATTTCATTAAAAATCCTGGTGTCAAGGTAAACTTATCATTTACTGGGATTTTATATCCCCCTAATACTGAATAATGCATTTGGGGATCAAAATTGGCAGTTCCTTGGCCAAACTCAACCATGTCCCTTGTAAGCTGCTCTGCTGCAACACCAAAAAAGAAATTATTGGAATATAAATACAATCCTGCACTCACATCCATAATGTATTTATTGGACTGATTTTGAACAAAAGCATCATAGGTTGGATCATTATATTGATTTTGTTCAGGCGCCATAATGTTTAATACTTGTGCTTGACTAGCTAAAAAAGAATTATTTGAAAGCCCTGCTTTAACTCCAAAAGATAAATTTACTTTCTTGGTCATTGGTACATGAATGGCATAAGTTCCTGAAAAGGCAAACTTTCTGAATGCTCCATATTGATCAGCCAACATTTGACCTCCAAAGGTATGTTTTAATTTACCTGTCTTTATTTCTGGATTTTGAACCGGTCCTCCACTTGTTCGAATACCTGGATTGTAATATTTGGGCTTAAATCTTACAGGAACAGAAAAAGCAAGGTAAGATGTCCGCGGAGAATCATCTACTCCTAACCATTGCCATCGACCAGACATGGTGATATCCACAAAATCATAAACTCCGGCAGCAGCAGGGTTTATCATAAACTGATTTCGCTGAAATTGCGAGTATTGCGGAACCTGTTGCGCATTTATGGCTCCACAAATCATCAATGTGATAATAAAAATAGATTTTTTCATAGTTTAATTTTTAAGAATACTTACGATTCCGTTTGTGTTTTGAGTATAGTTGTCGTTAAATTCGATGATATAGTAGTAGGATCCTACAGGCAATGCTTTATCCCTGTATGTCCCATTCCAAGGATTCGTATTGTATGCTCCTTGCATGGATTCAAATAACTTATTACCCCATCTGTTGTATATGCTTACCACATTATTAGGATAAATTTCATCGATGTTTCCAAGTTCCCATGTATCATTTACCATATCATCATCCGGAGTAAACGCAGTTGGAATGATGATTTCACAAGTTTCAAAGATGATCGTAATTTCAGCTGGTAAGCCTTCACAACCATTTTCAGTTGCAGTTACGTAATAACTGGTTGAACCCAAAACAATGTAGGGAGATAAATTTGAAGTATTTCCAATCTCTAATTCCAAGGAATTATCCTCATACCAAGTATAGAAACCTGAAGATCCAGAGGCTTCCATATCAATGGGTATTGCGTTTTCACAATACGTAGAGTCACCCGTTAAATAAGGCATATCGGGAATTGAATTTATAGTTATAGTCTGTGTGGCGTCCAAAGAAACACCACAATTATTATCATTTAGCGCCGTTAAGATATAAACTCCTGATGTATTTCCCAAGTTAATACTCGAATTACTTGAGGAAATAGTTGTTGGATTACCATTGAGGGTATAGTCTAAGGTATAATCAGGTGCCCCACTAACCTCAACAATAAGATTGTTTACATCATCTCCTTCACAGTAGGTTCCTTCTCCTGTAAAGCTGATTAAAGAAGGCAGCGGATTAACGGTTACTTCGAAAGAAATCTCATTGCTACAATTTCCGTTGGCATCATAGATATAAACGGTTTGTGAACTCGTAATGGCATCCGTTATTACAGTACCCCCATTACTTTGCAAATCTGAGTAATAGTTTTCATTTCCTGAAAGGTTGGTGCCATCAATGCCTAAAGAAAGATTAAAGAATTCGCAGCCTTGCTGGGGCCCTGGATTGGTAAGAGAGGGTGTATAATCAATAGTGATGGTAAAGTTTGACTCATCGGCACATGTTCCAAGAATATCATAGATATAGATGGTCTGTGTTGAAGAGACGACATCTCCTTCACTAAGGGGAGTTCCTGCACCATTACTTTGGGTGTAATAGCTTTGATTCCCAGAAAGGTTCGTTCCTGTGATTGCAGGCAGTATATAAGTGTCACAAGCTGTAGTACTTGATAGATCATTCAGAGATGGTGCTCCTGGATTATTTAATTGAGTAGATTCCATTGCAGATTGACACCCTGTAATCCCATCAATAAAGAAAATATCATAAGAACCAGCACCTAGATCAGTAATTGTATAATTCAATACAGCTGTATTATCGTTTCCTGAGGCTGTACCATTCCATACTACATTTCCCGAACCAACGCCGCTGACAAGAATAGAGCCATCTGTTCCATTACATACTGAGGGGTCAATTGGTGTCAGAATTATTGTTGGAATTAGCAGTTGACCATCTATCGAAAAGGAGGAAGACTCCGCAGATAAGCAGTTTCCGTCATCCGCTTGTAATGTATATGACGTTCCAAAAATCATTCCTGAAATAGCACCTCCAGCTCCTACCATTGGTCCCGCAGGGGTGAAAGTATATGTAAGTGTCACATCATAATTATCTATGGTAGCAGAACCATCAGCAGTGCATGTCGCCACGTTAGTAGAAATAATCGGTGCAACTGGTGCTGAGGGGTTATTTAATATTGTTGACTCTATTACGGACTGACATCCTGTTGTTCCATCAATAAATAAAACATCGTAAGAACCAGCTCCAAGATTCGCAATATTGTAGTTCAAAGTAGCCGCATTATTCGTTCCAGAAGCAGAGCCACTCCATGTCACTGTGCCAGAGCCAATACCACTAACAAGGACAGATCCATCATTCCCATTACATACTGTAGGGTCACTTGGTGTGAGAGTGATTGTAGGTATTGGATTGACATTAATGGTTTGTGTTCCCGAAGCAATATCTGTACAATTTGCATCTGTAATATTTGTTATTACATATTCGCCAGGACTATTACCCAGATTAATGGGTGAGGTAGCTCCTGATGCTGATTGTGCAATACCGTCTAATGTGAAATCGATAGTCCAGGGACCATTACCTGTAACATCTACAGTAATATCAGAGATCACATCCCCAGGGCAATAATCAGCTCCTCCATTTACCGCACTCACTGTTGGCATCGTATAGAAATCAATGCTTTGAGTCCCTGTTGCTGTATTATCACATGTGGCATCCGTGATGTTTGTCACCACATAAATGCCCGGAGCATTTCCAAGATTAATGGGAGATGTAGCGCCAGAAGCAATTTGCGCCAGTCCATCGATTGTATAATCAATCGTCCATGGTCCATTACCTGTTACATCCGCTGTAATGTCTGCAGGAGTATCTCCAATACAATAAGTATTTCCGCCATTTACTGAGGTAACAGTAGGTAGCTCTTCAATAAGTACTGTAAATATTTGTTCTGAAATACATATTCCGTTTTGATCGTATGCGTATAGTGTAATGTTTGTTGGTGCTGTATATGTCGTTCCAACCGATACAATATTACCACCACCAGCCGGTCCTCCCGGAGCATCATAGTATTGAGGGTTTACAAGGTCCGAACCAGTAATTGAGCCTAGGGTATAATCTGTCCCACAGTTGTTCACGGAGTTGATTGGATCTACAATTGGAGCCCCTGGGTTATTCAATAGTGTGGATTCTGTTGAAGATTGACATCCCGTGGTGCCATCTACAAAGAAAACATCGTATGTACCAGCTCCGAGGTTCTGAATTGTATAATTCAAGTTAGCCGAGTTATCCGTTCCTGAGGCAGCGCCACTCCATGTTACTGTACCTGAACCAACACCACTTACAAGGATAGAACCATCTGTTCCATTACATGCAGATGGATCATTTGGTGTAAGAGTGACTGTTGGGGTTGGTAATTGGGCGTCAATCGTAAATGAATTAGAAGCATTAGAAGTACAAACTCCATCATCTGCAACAACATCATATGAAATTCCAGGAGTCGTTCCTGAAATTATACCTCCAACATTCGCAGTCGGTCCCGCAGGGGTGAAAGTATAGGTAAGTGTCCCATCGTAATTATCTATTGTAGCAGTACCATCAGCAGTACATGTCGCAGCGCCTGTAGAAACAATTGGGTCAGCTGGTACTGTTAATTGAGGTTCCACTGAGAATGTTACAGCTCCTGAAGAACAAGACCCATCATCTGCAACTACATCATATGAAGTCCCAGGAGTCATTCCTGAAATTACACCTCCTGCGCCTACAGTCGGTCCCGCAGGCGAAAATGTATATGTAAGTGTCCCATCGTAATTATCTATTGTAGCAGTGCCATCGGCAGTACATGTCGCAGCGCCTATAGAAACAATTGGGTCAGCTAGATTTGGAATAACAACAACCGTTAAATCTGTTGCACTTGCACATTGCCCTGGATCAGGAGTAAATGTATATGTGGTGGTAACGGTGTTGTCTAATGCAGGTGACCAGCTACCATTGACCCCATTATTACTAGTATTGGATAATGTAAAAGAGTCACCATTACAAATATCAGAAATTGGATCAAACAATGGCGTAATTGGAGCCGGCCCACTTACGGTAATAGTTGCAGAAGAAACGCAACCATTTGCGTCAGTCACTGTCACAGTGTATGTCCCTTCTGTTAAATTTGAAATGCTATTAAACTCACTATTTGAATTATTTGTTGTGCTTATAATATTTCCAGAATCGTCCTGCCATTCAAAATCCCATGGACTAGCTGTAGTTTGTGCCTCTGCAGTTGCATCTCCATCAGATAAACCTTGACAGCTTACATCTGTAGCTGTAATTAAAGGGGAAGCGCAACAAGCAAGACTTGCGCTAAAAAGAAAAACGGGATCAAAATTACATCCCAAATCTGACCAGTTACCCGTCTCTCCATCACCATAAGTTTCTACATTCACACTTAAATCATCACCTGTCTGACCAGGAGGACAATCTTCAACAGTTGCCTGCCAACAAAACTCCCAGCTCAACCCAGTTCCTTCACAAGCATCTCCAAAATTATTATTTGGATCACCATCAGGTATTGTGTTAGAACCTGCTATTGCTCCATCAAAGAAAAAACCGTCAGCATTACCCAAAGGAGTAGAAACTCCAGTAAACCAATCCCATATTCCAGGGCCACTATCACAGGTTGCAGGTGAACTAATTGGGGTTAAATTCGTCCAAGAGCTACCCATTATTGGAACAACACCATGAAACCAATTGGTATTGGTCATATTCCATTCGCTTACAGTAAAACAAAAAGTAACAACGGTACCTGGCTGATACGTCCCATTCATAGGTAAAGGGTCAACTGTCATCGTTGAGGCAAGTAAACATGCATCACAATCCACATTATTTTGAAGCGTGAGGTCAAAGGTTCCTTCATCACTTGGGTCTCCCCCACTTATTTGTAAATAATAAGTTTGCCCAGGGTTAAGTTGATCAATGGTTGTTGTCAATGAACCACCACTACCTATATCACATCCAGCTCCTATTAGAGAGCCACAGCTTCCCGTCCATAAAGCTACATTTGGCTCATTAATCAAACCATTAATGGTAATATCCAAAGATAGTCCTGTCGGCACAAATGAATACCAAACATCTGTTGCTGGAGATGCCATATTCTGTCCACTTCCTTGACAGTTCGTTAAGGTAGTATAGGGATTTTCGGTGGTAGAACCTACATTAGTGAGGTTTGTGAAGGATATTGGAGCTCCCTGTCCGTTATTGTTTGGCCCATTCCCGCAATTGGCAGGATTTGGAAGTGTTCCTAACGGAAGTGCATTTGAGCAGTCATCATTTGCTACCTGAGAAATGACAAATAATGGAAAAGCTAATATGAAAGTTAAAACGACTCTAGACATAATCAGTTTTTTATCGTTTTATATTTTGTGCTTGGGCTAATTGCTCTTATCACAATCACACCATCATTTGTAATCGAAAAAGCCTGCTCTCCCGAAACTGCAGTGAAATGATTACATTTTTCTATCCAATTTTGCCCTTCATTAATCAATTCCTGCTTAGATTTCAGATAGACTACACCTCCATCATCAAAGGAAAGTATCGCGTTTTCAGAATCTAAAAAATAACCACAAAGATTGGCATTTTCGATTGCTTGATTTATTTGAAGAGACGTATAAGTATCGCCCAAATGTATGGACGAACAAACATTTTGACTCCATACTGAAATGGAGGTAAGAATAATACCAATAGTCAGACCTATTTTCATTTTGACCGTTTTTATAATTACCACTCTCGTAGTAATTCTCATTGTAAATTTCTCCAGGAATCCTAATGGATCCGAATGATTAATAAATTGTAAAACTGAAAAAATAGAACTAGTGACCCGTTGTAACTGAACAGATAAAATTGAAGTTAATATTCCTCTATTATAATATTCTGAAGTATGATTAACACATAATTTACACGAAATAGTGTAGGATTTGCGTTCCTTACGGGAGTAATACGTTTCATTTCACAGTTTAATAGGTTGCAAAGATAGCTTATGAATTATAATCTTCAAAAGATTAATTCAAAAATCTTTTTCAACTTCATAAGACCACAATGAACAAATCAAATTAAAATTTTCCCTGATAACTATGAACTTATCTAATTATACTGATAATTCCTGTTTTATTTTCTTTGGAATTGTCGTTAAATTCAATGATAAAGTAGTAAGAAGCTACGGGTAGTTCTTGTTCATTGAAAGTTCCATTCCATGGTCTTTGGCTGTAAGC
>QOQC01000019.1 GCA_003331365.1 Flavobacteriales bacterium
CATCTAAAAAATCTCCCATCGATTTCTTAAAAGTAAGTCCCACTCCACCAAAAATATAAGGGTCTATTCTTGTTTTCTCTCTAAATCGATTGAAATGGAGAACCAGTTCTAACGCAATTCGATGAATATCTGCTTCGTAATTATGATAATAACCACCATAATTGTTTTGATACAATTGAGCCAACTGCTGAGCACTAGCATCATTCACATTAATCGTGGGATCAAAATTGTCCATAGAAATCGAATCCATCATTGAATTCTGACCATACCAGCGCCCTCGTAGATATCTTCCTCTTAAATCGAAACTAAAGATATTCCCATAATCGTAATTAAAGGATTTACCTAAGGTTAATCCCCACCCCCAGGGAGATTCATATTTTGTTTCAGGTCCAAGGTAATTTTCATTATTTCTCCACATCCAGGAATCATCGACATCGGTACAACTCCATGTAGCACCTGTATTAAATCCAAGAAACCATTTGGAGTTATAGTTGGTAACAACCTGTGAAGTCGTTACAAACGAAATAAGTAGACTAAATAGAAGGGTATAGAAATTTTTCATATGTGTGGTTTTGCTGTAAAAGCATAATAATTATGCCAAGTTACTCAAAAAAACAAATTTTGTTAAAATTACGATATATAATTACATTTAAATAACTGTAAATCAGTAATATACGATTTAATGTTAAAGATTTGTTAATGCTTTATTGGTAATATTCATATTTGGTAAATCTTACGATAGACATAAAATTAGTTACTGGATTTCTGTCAATAATAGAATGTAATAGGCCGGTTTTCGTATCGAAGATAATTTGAAAATCTCTAATCAAAACACCTTGTTTATATTCTTGCCTTTCTAGGATGTTTCCAAATAAATCATATTTGAATTCACATTCTTCAACGGGCTCAGGATGCTTATCATAGAATGTCTTAATATTCATTAATAAACCTTTTTCATTATAGAAAAAGTCTTTTTTGTATACTGTGCCACCCATTTTTAATTTATCAATAGCGCAAATTTTATAACCATCTTCATTGTATTCATCATATGAAATTAGGTAAGGAAGATTGTACGAATTATACGTTGTTTTTTTTTCTTTGTGATATCTCATGGACTCACTATTCATGGCTGTTTTTTTAATTACTTCACCTAATTCATTTAGGATTACCCTGTAATTTGATTGAGATATAATTCTATTTAAGCTATCTCGTTTATATTCAACTAAAGTGATGCCACCATCTTCACTTTTTTTGAGACTAATAATTAAACCTTGCTTGTTGTATTCGTAATGTTTTAATGAAGTATCTAGGCTTTTTCCATTCCAGCGTATATCAATGGATGCGCTTAGCCTTCCTTCCTCATTAAACTTATATATATAGCTTCCTGGTACGGATCGTATGAGATCTTTGTTTTTTTTAAATGCATATTGACCTTTTATGGTTTTTATCTTGTTGCGTTGAATGAAATCAGCATTAAAAAATGGGTCACCTGTGAAAGCTTCTCCATTTTGATTAAGAATCATTTGTCCATGGACAATTGGAAAACAGTATACAAGAAATAAATAGATTATTGGATTTTTCAAGGGCTATTCCGTTAAATTTGACAGAAGGCTTTTCCATCCAAGCTCCTGATTGAGAATTTCAGGTAGTTCTGAAATTGATATCCTTTCTTGTTTCATAGTGTCTCTATATCTAATGGTAATGCTATTGTCATTTTTTGTATCATGGTCAATAGTTATACAAATTGGTGTACCTATCGCATCTTGTCGCCTATACCTTTTACCAATCGAATCCTTTTGGTCAATTTGAACATTATAGTCAAACTTTAATTGATTTAATATGTCTTCTGCTATTTCAGGAAGCCCATCCTTTTTTACAAGTGGTAATATAGCTGCCTTAATAGGAGCCAAAGCCGGAGGAATTTTTAATACAACTCTTTTGGATTGATCGTCTAATGTTTCATTATAAAAAGAAGCACTTAATACGGCAAGAAACATCCTGTCCAGCCCAATAGATGTTTCTATCACATAGGGGACATAGCTTTTATTCAGCTCCGGATCAAAGTACGATAGCTTTTTGTTAGAATATTTTTCATGTTGTTTCAGATCGAAATCTGTTCTCGAATGTATCCCCTCTAGCTCTTTAAATCCCATAGGGAAATCAAATTCTATATCAGAAGCCGCATTGGCATAGTGTGCCAATTTAATATGATCATGAAATCTGTACATATTATCTCCGAGACCTAAATTTTTATGCCATTTCTCTCTCATGAACTTCCAATAGTCATACCACTTCATCTCTTCCCCTGGCTGCACAAAGAATTGCATTTCCATTTGTTCAAATTCGCGCATTCTGAATATGAATTGTCTGGCAATGATTTCATTTCTAAATGCTTTCCCTATCTGTGCAATTCCAAAAGGAATTTTCATTCGTCCGGATTTCTGGACATTCAGAAAGTTGACAAAAATACCCTGAGCGGTTTCGGGGCGTAAATATATTTTAGATGCCTCTCCAGCAACAGAGCCAATTTCAGTGGCAAACATTAAATTAAATTGTCTCACTTCTGTCCACTCTTTGGAGCCAGATAACGGACATGCAATTTCTAAATCAATAATCAGCTGTTTGAGGGCCTCTAGATTATTTGAATCAAGTGCATTTTTCATTGACTGCTCAATGGATTCAATTTTAGACGTATTTCTTAAAACATTGGGATTTGTTTTTCTGAATTGATCTTCATCAAATGAATCTCCAAAACGCTTTTTTGCTTTTGTTATTTCTTTTAAAATTTTCTTGTTGATCTTTTCAATATGATCTTCGATTAAAACGTCAGCTCGATATCTTTTTTTTGAATCTTTATTGTCAATGAGAGGGTCATTGAATGCATCCACATGACCCGAAGCTTTCCAAGTTTTAGGGTGCATAAAAATGGAAGCATCAATTCCTACAATATTTTGATGCATTTGCGTCATTGCCTTCCACCAATATTGTTTGATGTTATTTTTCAATTCTGAGCCCAATTGCCCATAATCATATGTTGCAGCCAATCCATCATAAATATCTGATGAAGGAAAGATAAAACCATATTCTTTGGAATGAGATATGATTTCTTTAAGCTTGTCTTGGTTTTGTTCCATAACACAAAGATAATTTACTTCTGTTTCGTTTTGAATTATCGAGAATAAATTCTTTTTGATGATTATTATATTATTTTAGCCTATGCGTTTTTACCTAAATCAAGAAGAGTATATAGATACCTCCAAACCCATTGATATTTCAATTGAAATGACAAATAAAGCTCTTGGTCTTGTCGCTTGGGGACAAGATGCACCAAAAATGGAGCCAGTTCGAGATGAAAATTTTATTGGCAGTATAAAAGAGGGAGGGGTAGTGAATTTTAATAACATCATGTTTAATCCACATGCTCATATTACCCACACTGAATGTTGTGGACATATCACTAAGGATTTTTTCTCAATAAACGATGTCCTAAAAACGTATTTCTTTGAGGCGCAACTGATCACTATGGAACCTGAAGGAACTAAAAACAAACTCATTACTCTTAATCAAATTAAAGAAATCAATTTGCGTGAAGGGGTGAAGGCATTAGTGATTAGAACGCTGCCTAATAAAGAGGAAAAATTAACCGCAAATTATACCAATACTAATCCTCCTTTTTTGGATGTCAATATTGCAAATTACCTGATAAATAAAGGAGTGGAGCATCTTTTGGTTGATTTACCCTCTGTAGATCAGGAAAGAGATGAAGGTGAATTGGCTTTTCATCATGCATTTTGGAATGTGCCATTAAAACCCAATACCACCAGAACAATAACAGAATTTATATATGTTCCGGATGATGTTTGTGATGGAAACTACATTCTTGAACTTCAAGTAAGCCCGATGAAAAACGATGCTTCGCCAAGCAGACCGGTGTTGTATCATAAAATGAAGTGAATCGGAATGGAAAGAAGAACAGGGCTTCTTATACATGAACCCGTGGGGCTCGCTAAAACTATTAAACTCTTATCAAACTATAAAATAGACATACCAAGAACGGTATGATCCTTATATATGTATAAGAAGAATCCTGTCCTATTTCTAACAAAGTTATTAATAATAACAATACCAAAGTCACAATTGTTGAATATAATTTTACCTTAAATTATTGTAAATCAATAACATAAGATGTAATCAATTGATTGTGAACTTGTTATAAAGAAAAAAAGGTCGTTGCCGACCTTTCTCATATTGATTGTTTGTGTTACTCCTTATTTTGTTTAAGGTTACAGGAACTTCTTATGCAATTGACCCGGGTGGGTCGACTAAAACTATTAAACTCTTATCAAACTAGAAAATGAAACTGCTTCTCCAAGCAGTCTTTATATCGCATAAGAAGTTGCCTGTGTCTCTCCTTATTTCTTTTATAAATGTAGGAAGTTACTTTGTTTACATCGGGCAGAATGAATATTTCAGACTCAAGATTGAAAATAATGCCCTTTTCGTTTATTATTTCATTTTTGATAGGACATTAATCAAAGGAAATTCTTCCGTTAATCCAACTATTATCTAGTGTAGTTCCGTGTTTCCTGTAAAAATTAATAGCGATGTCATTCCAATCTAAAACAAGCCAATCCAGTCTTTTGGCTTTTATTGACTTTGCAATTTTGATGGTTTCTTCGAAGAGCATAGATCCTACTCCTAGTTTTCGATATTCTTGTCTAACATAGAAATCCTCTAAATACAGACATTTACCCTTCCAGGTGGAATAGGATATGTAGAATAAGGCAAATCCAATGATTTTTTGATTTTCAATAGCAACTATGGCATCACACAGATGTTCTTCAAATAAATGTTTCCTAAGCTCAGTAGCTGTATTTGTAACCTCATCGGGTTCCTTTTCATATAATGCCAATTCATTTATTAAAGCAAATATTTCTAATTCATCTCCAGGTTTGGCTTTTCTAATTGATATCATTGTACACCAGCGAGATTAAATCTTATTTTAAATCCTGTATTCACATTTCCAGTAGGATAGCTTGTCTGAACTTTCGGTGTATTTAGGTTTTGATCATAATAAAACATCAAGGTTAGGTTATTCGTTAAATTATAATCTGCTGAAATCTTGATTGACATTGTTTTTTGACCGGCAGTAGCTTGATTCGTGTTTTCAACAATTTTTCTTATCACCGTTAAATTGTCACGGAATGAAAAGTCAAACTTAATATTAACATCGCTTGATTTAATATTTTTGAATGGCAGTTGCACATCCTTTATCCTAGCCGCAGTACCAATTACAATTTCTTCAGATAATGATTCAGTGACTTGATTGTTACTCAGGGCTAATGTAGATTGACGGTCTTTCTTATATTCAAATCGTGTTTGTAAAGTATGGCCAAACAATATCCAATTTGCATCAATTCCAATTAATGGAGAGAAGCGTTCAGATAAGACCACATTTTGTATTTGCATTTCTGGGATATAATTATTGTCAATATCAAGGTTGTTTAGGTCACCATTGTTATCCACTGTACCATTTAAATTTGTCTGCATTCCATTTATCGAAACCGAAGAGCTATATCCATGTCTTACTATAAATGATTTAAGGAATTTTTTTGTGAACTTATACTTTGTGAGACCGCTGTAGTTAATTGACCAATTGGGTAAAGGGATGTTTTGTAAGGGATCAATATTCCGATTGTTAATCATCGTATTGTTATAAGCAGTCATAAAGGATCCCAAAACAACATCTTGTTGCGTACCTGAATACCCAGTGTAGAATCCATTCGTGCTAATCAATGATGAATTTGAATTAGAGGAACCAATAAGTTGTGAAACTTCAGCTCGATTATTGAGCAAAGACTCAAACACAGTGGATTGATAGTCTGCTCCTTGTTTTGTAAATGCTGTTCCCCACGAAATAGTAGAGTAGGTGAGTGTCGCAGTTTCGAATCTGCTCTGTCCTTCAAATTCCGTAGAAGATTCATTCCATCTATAGAATTCACCACTATTTCGAGAGTAATTTCTGTTTAAATTTAAATCGATATTCACATCTTTAAGTGGTTCGAGGGTTGCCCTCATATTCAAGTTTTTCGTATGGGTTATCGCATACTGTGTATTTAGATTTTCATTTTGCACGAGCCAATTATTCTGTGTTGCCAAACTTGATACACTGTAATCATTTTTTCTTCCAAAGACATCATAGCCTTGCTGACCAAAAATAAATCCAGTTAAAGGAGTAGTAGTTGAGTTCATTCCTAAGAAGCGTGTTTCTTCATTATATCCAGGCAATATTGTACCGTCACTAAGGCTGTATGTCCCTGACACATTTCGCACAGTCATAATCAAACGAGCTGCAAATCCTGCTACTTTTAGTACCTTTCGTTTCGCACGTAATTCTTTTCTCTTTTTCTTTTTGTGGGCTCTGTTCTTTTTCTTGTAAGCCTTTTTTTCCTCACGACTCATAGAATCAAGAGGTTTATCTGGTTCTAAATCATCAACTTTTATCCACTCCCATTTTTCTTTATCCTTATTATTATTCGTTTCTTCCTCGGATTCTCCATTTGATCTACTTCCGGGTCCATTTCTTGGATTTATCCTACCCCTCGAACTTCTTCCGTCGGCAAGTACTTTCTTTAAAAACGGCACCTTATTATACAAATTCACAAAATTTGCTTGTGCCGTTGTGTTGATGTTTCGATTGTTTTGAATGGTATTGCCAAACTCACTTTGACCTAGTGGTGCTCTTGCCCAGTTATAGGTTCCTGTATATTTAATATTTGCATTAATCCAATTGGTAAGTGGGAATTTATCAAATGGAATTTTATAATTAATCGAATAATTATGATTGTATTCCATCGTTTTACCTAATGTCGACATTTGTGACCTTATGGTATCTAAAAACTCTTGGTATCCTTCGGGATTGTTAATTCGATCAACACTATTATTACCCTCCTCAAAGATGGATTTATTCGAAGCGGAAAAACTCGTTTTTAAGTTTCTTGTAATATCATATCCTATTTGATAGTTCCTGTTCCAGTCAAATCTTTTCAAAAATATAGGCGCAAATTCATAATCGGGAACGAGATTATTTCTTACCTGCCTCTCATTGTATATTCTCGAATAGTCATTTGTAAATGAGATGTTTTTTGGCATTAAGTACAGATTAAAGTCCTTAATTAGCTTTAAATATTTTGATTTTTGAACAGGTTTCCATTTTCTGAATGGTTGAAATGGTTTCCCTTTAAATGTGTAATTGTAATTTAATGCTCCTGTCCAGGTTTTTGTTAAGTCGCTTTTGGTATTAAAATCTCTCTGAAGATTTTCAGCGTAAGCGTAATTTGCCGCCCAATTTGATATTTTCCAAAAATGATTTTTTGAACCTGCTTTAGCTTCTTTTCTGACATTTGAAAAATTAAATGACTTTCTTTCATTGAAATCTTGTCCTAATGCTGCTCTTTGTTTTCTTGTTGCCGGATCATAATCTGAAAGCTTAATATCAGGATTGAAAGGGTCGAATTCGGGATTAATTATTCCAAGTGAATACCCATAAAAGAAAGGTAACGAAACCCTCGCTTGTTTTCCGAAGAACTGTCCAAGCTGTATACTTGAATTAAAGTCAAATCCAATTTGCTCGTATCGTTGCCTGTCTTGTACACGGCTGTCAACACTCCCCCAGTTTATCCCTGAATAATTTCCTGAAGCATTGATATTGGCAAAGTCCGCAAGTTGCACCTGAACTTGTCCGACTGCTGCCGAACCTCCTTCGCTGACAAAGTCGGTCAATCTTAATTCATTAATCCATGCGATCACGCACTCAGATTCACCATTATCGGGTTGCCAAATATTGTTTGGATCATTTTTTAAAGGATTTCTAACTCCTACCATTATTGTTTTTAGTCCTTGGAGGTTCGGACTTCCTTTGACCTTAATTCTTCTGTTGGCATTTTTTGGATCTATTTTGGAATATTCAACGATATATGAAATCCCACTTGCACCTTGCTCAATATCTTGATTACGGTCTTTTTTAAGCTGAATAAGGTCATCAAACACAATTTCGATATTGTTGGTTTCAGGCCAGATGTCCTCAGGATTTGTTGACCCCCATGGTGTTACATCTAAAGGTAACTCGTACTCATAGTAATTATCAACAAAGTCAGTACCCAATCGGACAAACATGGTAAGATCCTTATCTTTTAAAGTATTCGGAACAACCTCTTCTGCATGCGCAAACATTTTTAATTTTTTATATGTTCGCACATCAAATTGAACGTTTCTATAGGCTGCTCTTGCATCACCGTCTTGCAGATTACAAATGTCCAAGACCAGTGACTGCTCATTCATCTGTCGCTGATATACCTGTGAAGGATCTATTTCTCGAACAATGCCAGGTGGAATTTCGTATTTAACAGGACTTCTCTGGTCATTTTCTTCAACATTTACAGCACCAATATTAAATGTTGTCAAGTTTGGGTCTTGTTGTATACTAAGTCCAGGCTGACTGAGATCCTCTAGAAAACGCCTCCACTCCCCCCTAATTAATTCCAATCTCGCAAACCTTAAAACAACCTCCTCATCGAAATTCTTTAAGAACATACGCATAAATCGAATTGATCTGAAATCTTGAATTCCGTTCACTTTTTTCTCAAAATCTGTAATTGGAATTTTAAATTGATACCATATCTCTGTTTTATTACCATTTTGGTATGTCTGTTTATTCGTGATGTAATTTTTACCTTCTTGCATGTCCTCAGGACGCACGCTTACCTTGTATTGAAAATAGCTTTCTGTTTCAGATAAGTTATTGTCTTGGTTTATATCTTCAATATCAGGCATGTTAGAGCCTTGTGTTGGGTAACCATTGGCATTTGCAGTATCTGACATTTCCGTTGTTGGGGAATTACCTTCCATTCCATTAAAACGTTTGTATCTGTTTAAAATGTCTGATTCAATATTATCATAATTGTCATCTAAGTAATAATTGTAATCATCGTTTGAAGGGTCGGCAATCATTCTCGATTTAGCAACCGCAGTTAGGTTGGGGTTATTATTTACCCAACTCACATAATCTTCAAAGGCAATTTGTTCTTCTGTATTATTCCATCCATCTAATCCTACATCTTGATTTAATCTAGATGCGGGGTCATTGTCAAAGGCATTTACAACAACTTGTTGCGTAGAAATTTTCGCCCATTCTGTTGTATCTAAATTGTCATTTACTGAAACACCTTGTCCTGGAAGACCATTTTCAAAACTTTTTCTAGAATCGGGAAGTACATCTTCCGAAATATTACCCAAGTTAAAATATAAATCACCTCCATTGTGAAATGCAAGTGTATCAACATTTTCAGCATCTTGATTAAATGGGTCCAACACCCAAAACTGAATAAATTCAATATTGGCCAATTCAAAATCGTTTGTTGTCAAACCTCTCATAATGCCTCCCCATCTGTTTTCGGGGTCAATAAAACGCCCAACAGAGTCTATGGTATTGGTCGTATCATAATTATACATTCCTCGTTCTTCAGGGTAATATGCTAAGTCTAAAACAGGGATGTTTTGGATTGAACCGTATTGTAATTGTTGATTCGGAAATATCTCATTTTGATTAATCAATCTCATCCGGCTATCTGCAAGAATCTCTCCTCCGTTTTCTTTAATGTGTTGTGGTGTCAGGGAATTACTTTGATAAAATACGGGATCAATTACATACCAAGAGGTTTTTGCTCTTTTGTATCCGGCAGATAGATTCTTAATAGTTGCTTCAGGAAATAATGTTGGTTGACCTTGAGGAATTGATGCAAGGCGCCAAGCTGTAACGGTTCTTAAATCAATCGCACTTTGGGCAGCTTCAAAATCATCAATGTACGATGTTCCCTCTCTATTTATAGCCCGTGGCTGACCAGGAATTAAGTGAGCTACTTCACCTGTAAATGAGATGGTTGACTTTTGTTTGGTTGAAATGACTGGGAGTAAATCAACGAGTTTTGTAAGAAAGGGGACTTCAGCTCTAAAGGCGAGGTCCGCTCCTATGACATTGTTTTTAAAAGGCTCACTTCCAAAATCTACTTTTTGTGTTACCGGACGTTCCATCATTCGAATCCAGGTAGCTCCTATTTTGAATTTATCACTAAAACGATATTGATAACGACCACCAATCATTGAACGTGCCTGAAAACCGAATACAGAATTACTTTCTATAGAAATTTTTATCGGGGTGTTGGATTCTAAGATTCCTGAATTTAGAATTTTTACTCTTCCGAAGGCATAATCCACCGTATAATCAACGCCCTCCACGAGACGTATTCCTCCTGCTGTTACCGATACAGAACCTTCTGGAACTGACATTACGTTTAATGGGATGTCAGAGGTAATCGAGGATTGATATTCTCCTTTGAAGATGAATCTGTTTTTACTTGGAATCTGTTGCGCAGCCGTTTTTGTAGAATCATATAATTCATTAAATGCAATTTTATCAATCGTAATTTGAGGGATGCCCGCATCGGTCATTTTATCGGCAAGAGTTTTACCAAAAGGCTCAATGGTTGAGAAAAAGATTCGCCCGTTTTTCTTGTTAATGGTACCCCCATTGTCGATTTTATTTCCTACCTGATTGAAAGGTGCAAAGTCAAAAACTCCATCAGAAAATGGTTGGTTATTTTGATTGATTTTATCCATATCAATCAGCGTAACAATCTGTTTATCATCAATTCCATCCAAAGGCATAATTGGCAATTCAACAGAGGTCTCCGGATTATTGTATAATACATCGATTTTGAATCCAAGCTGATCTACCTGATAAGCCCCTATAGAATACACGTTTTTCATCATCAAATCCCACACCTTATTATTTGGATTCGTAATGGTGGGTTTTAAGAGTTTCAGGATAAGTGCATCTTGACCTGTTGAACCATCTGTTGAGAATTCTCCAACCTGATATGTTTCACCTCTATAGGTGTATTCATAAGCAACACTTAGTACTTCATCGTTATTCAGCGGGGTATTTAAAGAGATATAACCAAGCAAGGCATTATAGGTATATTCACTAGCTTCAAGTCTTCTGGCATTTTCAAACTTTTCATATTCAACGGCTTGGTTGAAAGGACCTGGAGCAGTAAATTGAGAGCTAAGAACACCAACCGAATTGGCAAAACCTCTTATAAGGGGTTGATTCGCAGCCCATTCATATAATCCATTTGATTCGTTTCGTGGAATAATATCAGCGGAATAATTACCTGGATTTCCTTGACAATTGGATTGGAGGGATTCTCCAAGATCAGCAAAGGCTATGATGTTTCGGGTATTCTCAATAGTATTATTCCGGTTCGTTACCCAAACCTCTATACGGGTGACGTACATCGTTGAGCTCACCACCGGTAAAGTAGACATGGCCTGATCATAATGTTGTTGATGATATAGATTTAAAAAATAGTGTCGATTGGCTTCATAGTTGTCCGCAGTAAGCTCAAATTCTTGAACTTGAGATTTGCCACTTACATTAATCTCATTTCTTTTACCTTTGGAGGAGGCAGCAATCAAATCAACTGTTGCTCTTCCAAATCTTAACTGTGTTTTTGCCCCAAAAAGCGTTTGTGAACCTTGAATTAATGAAGTTGGAAGCTCTAAAGCGACATTACCAAGTGCAATCTTTTGTAAAATTTGATCCTCGTCACCCGTATGCTCGAGTGTTGAAATATTCTCAAAATCAAATGACGCTTGGGTATTGTATTTTGCTCCGATTTTTAATTTAGTTCCAATTTGCCCCACAATATCCATATTGATATTTTGCTGAAAATCAAAACGTGTTACTCTTCTTTGGCGAAGTGGGAGTAGGGGATTGTCATATCTTGAAGAGTTCGCGCCCAGCGCCAATTCAATATTCCCTTGAGGTCTAATTGTTATTTCGTCAGACCCAAAGAAATTTTCAAATGCTTTACTTCCTATTTTTATTGGTAATTCAAAGGCTCTGTTTTCCTCTGTTTCTTCTTCTACTAATTCAACCCAATCTTGAGACATAGATTTCTCTCTCTTGTATTCCAAGTATTCCTCCAAAGTCATCGTAGATGGATTTCGATAATACAATCCACTGCCTAAGGATTCGGAAAAAATATAAGTCCCTGACAAAGGGTCATAGGTAATACTTTGATTTAAACCGGAAGGGTCTCCAAGATCAAATCTTTGATTGTCAATTTGAAAAGGATTTAATGGGTTTACAATTGGAAAAGGAAGATCAAAAGGATTATTTTGAGAGATAGCTGAAAAACTAAAAAAAAGGCATAAGATGATTAAGCCTTTTTTTAATTGAAAATGATATGTTCGCCTATTGCTCAATTTAAAGTTGCTTCAACGCTTCTTTGATCAACTCTTCCACAGATTTTTCATCAGAATTCAACTTGTTTAAAGTTTTTTCTGCTGCTTTTTTGTCGAAGCCCAAAGAAACTAAAGCATTTAACGCATCAAACTTGTTTGTATTGTTCGTACTTACGATATTTTCATTTTCGCCACTAAACCCAACAACTTTTCCTTTTAAATCAATAATAACCCGTTGTGCAGTTTTTGCTCCAATCCCTTTTACACTTTGAATTGTAGCGACATCATCTGACTGTATTGCATGGGCTACCTCAGATGGGATTAATGAAGACAGCATGATCATGGCTGTATTCGGTCCAATTCCAGATACACTAATCAATAAATTAAACATTTCACGTTCTTCTTTTGAATAGAAACCATATAAAATTTGAGCATCTTCCCTAACAATTAGTTTGGTAAACACTTTTATGGCTTCGCTGTCACTCAAAGAAGAGTATGTATTTAATGATATTTTGATTTCATATCCAACTCCATTGCAGTCAATAATAATATCTGTTGGATTTTTTTCAATGAGTTTACCTTTTATTTGTGCAATCATTATTTTCTATTTTGAGATTGAGTTGCTGCAACCTTAACCATATTATTAATCTCTCTAACACTTGCTCCGAGTTGCATTACATGAATGGATTTATTGAGTCCAATTAATATAGGTCCAATGGCATCTCCATCCGACATTTGTTGTAATAATTTATAAGAAATATTTCCGGCGGAAAGATTCGGAAAGATTAAGGTATTTACCTGTTTGTTTGCCAGTTGGGAAAATGAAAATTTATCATTCATTAACTCGGAGTCTAAAGCAAAATTTGCTTGAACTTCACCATCTACAATAATATTAGGATGATTTTCATGAAGTATACTAACGGCTTTTGACATTTTATCAGCATCTTCTCCTGGTGATGAACCAAAATTTGAATAGCTCAACAGTGCAATTTTTGGAATGATGTTGAATTTTCTAATCGTCTTTGCCACATTTACAGTGATTTCGGCGATTTCTTCAGCATTTGGATTTAAATTTATTGTAGTATCAGCAAGAAATAAAGGGCCACGTTTCGTGTTCAAAATATACATTCCGGATACGACATTTACATCTTTTCTTAATCCGACACATTGTATAGCAGGACGAATACAATTTCGATATCCTCGAGTGACTCCTGTAATCATAGCATCGGCATCACCTTGATCGACCATCATCGATCCGTAGTAGTTGCGTTCTCTCATGATTTGAATCGCCTCATATTCGGTGAAACCTTTTCTTTTTCGATTTTCAAAAAAGACCTTACCATAGCTTTCTCTTTTCTCTTTTTGGTCATCTGATTTTGGGTCAATTATTTCCAATTCTGGAAGCTCGATTGCATATTCTTCCATCAATTCTTCAATAATGTTCTTTTTACCTAACAAAATTGGAATAGCCACCCCCTCATCAAATGCCATTTGCGCAGCACGGAGCACTTTCACATTATCCGCCTCAACGAAGACCACCTTTTTTAAATTGTTCTGAGCCTTGATAGTTATGTTTCTCAATAGCTTATTATCTAATCCAAGTCTCTTTTTTAAATCGTGGTCGTATTGCTCCCAATCCTTTATTGGATTCTTAGCTACTCCTGAATCTATTGCCGCTTTTGCTACTGCCGGAGCAACTGAATAAATAAGCCTAGGATCTAATGGTTTTGGGATAATTTGATCTTTACCAAATGAAATATTTGATCCACCATAAGCTTCAATCACTTCCTCAGGAATCGTTTCTTTGGCTAGCGCTGCAATCGCATGCACTGCAGCAAGCTTCATCTCTTCATTTATGGTTGTTGCTCTGACATCTAGGGCCCCACGAAAAATAAATGGAAATCCTAGTACATTATTTACCTGGTTCGGGTGGTCAGATCTTCCAGTGGCCATAATAATGTCATTTCTAACTGAGGTAGCTTGCTTATAAGATATTTCAGGTTCCGGATTTGCTAAAGCAAATACAATCGGATTTTTACTCATTTTAGCAATCATCTCCTTGGAAACAAGACCGGCTCTTGATAATCCCAAAAATACATCTGCTTTTTTGAACACATTTTCAAAAGAAATGGATTTATCGTGAACTGCAAATCGTTCTTTCATTATGTCCAAATCCTTTCGAGACTTACATAGAAGTCCCTTCGAATCAAACATGAAGATATTTTCAAGTTTTACACCTAAAGAGTGGAAGAGCTGTGCACAAGATAATGCAGAAGCTCCTGCGCCCGATACGACAACTTTCACCTTTTCTATTTTTTTATGGGCCAACTCCAAGGCATTCAATAGAGCTGCCGAAGAAATAATTGCGGTACCATGTTGATCATCATGCATGATAGGGATGTTCAGCTCGTCTTTAAGTCTTTTTTCTATTTCAAATGCTTCTGGAGCTTTTATGTCTTCCAGGTTGATTCCTCCAAAGGTTGGAGCAATGGCTTTGACCGTTTGAATGAATAGTTCAGGGTCTTTAGCATCTATTTCAATATCAAAAACATCAATGTCAGCGAAAATTTTAAACAACAAACCTTTCCCCTCCATAACAGGCTTTGAAGCTTCAGGTCCAATATCTCCCAAACCCAAAACAGCAGTGCCATTTGAAATAACCGCTACTAGATTTGATTTACTGGTGTATTTATACACATCCTCAATATTTTCAGCAATTTTCAGGCAGGGCTCTGCAACTCCAGGAGAATAGGCTAAAGACAGGTCTCTTTGCGAGGCATATGGTTTTGTAGGTATTACCTCAATTTTACCGGGTTTACCTCCTGAATGATAATCTAGGGCATCTTGCTTTCTGACTTTAGACATGATAAGTTGTTAAGGGCAACAAAGATAATAAATACGTGGAGTATAGCACCAAGATAAATTGGTAAAGATATCGAGTAAAAATTATGACAGTTTAGACATTGGGAAACATCACAGATGCATCTTCCGATGCAAATAACATTTGCTCTGGATTTTCGAGTAATTCTTTGACATTTACTAAGAATCCAACTGATTCCTTTCCATCAATGATTCTGTGGTCATAGGACAATGCCACATACATGATCGGTCGAATCTCAACCTTACCATCAATTGCTACAGGTCTTTCCACAATGTTATGCATCCCCAATATAGCAGACTGTGGAGGGTTGATGATTGGCGTAGAAAGCATTGACCCAAAAACACCACCATTCGTAATGGTAAAAGTACCACCTGTCATTTCATCTGGAGTAATTTTACCATCTCTTGCTTTAATTGCCAATCTTTTGATGTCTGATTCAATTTCGTGGAGTACCATTCTTTCTGCATTCCGAACAACCGGAACCATGAGTCCTTTTGGGGATGAAACAGCAATGCCTATATCAGCATACTCGTGTAAAATAATTTCTTTGTCTCCAATTTGTGCATTGACTGTTGGAAAGAGCTTTAAGGATTCTGTTACTGCTTTGGTGAAGAATGACATGA
Source organism: Flavobacteriales bacterium (assembly GCA_003331365.1). Taxonomy (GTDB): domain Bacteria; phylum Bacteroidota; class Bacteroidia; order Flavobacteriales_D; family Crocinitomicaceae; genus UBA952. Next base: position 15,811 of record QOQC01000019.1, read on the forward strand.
AACCTAAATTGACTCCGAATTTTTCAGCAAATGCTTCCTTGTATTTTTTTCTAAGGTCCATTATGGGCTTCATATCCACCTCGTTAAATGTGGTAAGCATTGCTGTTTCATTTTTAACAGCAACCAATCTCTGAGCAATTTTTCTTCTCAGCATGGACATCTTTTCGCGCGAAGTTTTTCTGCCTTCAGGCTCAAAACCACTAATTCCTCCGTTTAAAGCATTAATCACATCATTTTTAGTAATGCGTCCATCTTTTCCAGTACCTTGAATATCTTCTGATTCAAGTCCTTTTTCATTCATTAATTTTGAAGCAGCGGGTGAAGGGTGTCCAGTGGCATAAGTTGTTTCGCCTGAAGAGTGAGAAGTTTCTGCCACTTTTTCCTCTGTTGGAGAAGGGCTTTCAACTAATTTCGCTTCAGGTGCATCTTTTGGTTTTTCTGCACTCGTATCAATAGTACAAACTACTTGACCAACCTGAACAACATCACCTTCTTCAGCCTTGAAAGATATGATGCCACTTTCTTCAGCCGGCAACTCGAGTGTTGCTTTATCAGAATCCACTTCTGCAATTGCCTGATCTTTCATTACATAATCTCCCTCACTTACAAGCCATGCCGCTATTTCTACTTCTGAAATTGATTCTCCCGGACTAGGTACTTTCATTTGTAACAAACCCATATGCTTATACTTTTATTTTTTTAATGTTTTGTCGGAATATGAAAAAATCTCCTGAAATAATAATTCCAATCTTTTTTCATGAAGATTTTTTGACCCTTCAGCAGATGCTGCACTCGCAGGCCTACAAATTCCAATAATATTTTCATTTCGAAGCTTCATAGCCACGTGTGTCCATGCACCCATATTAGCTGGTTCTTCCTGTGCCCAAATCAGATTTTTTACCTTGTATTTATCGCGTATTTTTTTGAGCTGTATCTCTGGCCATGGATATAACTGTTCGATTCTTACAAAGGCCATATTTTTTACCATCATTTCTTTTGCCTTTTGCTTCATTTCGTAGTAGATTTTACCTGAACAGAGAACAAGACTATCTATTTCTTTTGGATTGGCATCTCGGTCATCAATGATTTCTAAAAAGGTTCCATTTGACATTTCCTCAATTGGAGATATAGCCATGGGGTGTCTAAGAAGAACTTTGGGTGTGAAAACAACTAAAGGTTTTCTATACGCTCTTTTAATTTGCCTTCTCAAAAGGTGAAAATAGTTTGATGGGGTAGACGCATTGACGATCTGCATGTTCAAATCAGCACATTGCTGCAGAAAGCGCTCCATTCTACCACTAGAGTGCTCTGCGCCCTGTCCTTCATATCCGTGAGGTAATAGCAATACAAGGCCTGTTGGAGTAGCCCATTTGTCTTCACCAGCAGAAATAAACTGATCCACAACAATTTGAGCACCATTAAAAAAGTCTCCAAATTGAGCTTCCCAAATCGTCAGATTATTCGGAGTTGCTAATGAGTACCCATATTCAAATCCCAATACACCATATTCACTCAACAAAGAGTTGTAAATGGAGAATTTCGCTTGATCTTCTGCCAATAAATTGAGCGTTTCAACTTGTTCCTCGTTATCCTCAGTAATAACCACTGCATGGCGATGAGAAAAAGTACCTCTTTCAACATCTTGTCCAGAAATCCTCACTGCATGTCCTTCAACGAGCAAGGAGGCATAAGCAAGCATTTCGGCACATCCCCAGTCAAGTGAATTTTCCTGAAATGACTTTAGTCTATCATTGAAAATTTTATTGATTTTTCTGAAATACTTTTTGCCTTCAGGTAGTGAGGAAAGCTTCTCTCCTAAAGATTTTAATGAGTTCACATCAACTCCAGTATCAGGCGAATGGTCAAAATCCTTTGCGTTTCCATATCGATAATCTTTCCACGTGTCACTCAAGAATTCATGAACTTTTGCTTTTTCTGATTTTCTTGAAAGCGTAAATTCTTCTTCTAAAAATTGAGCGTATTCATTTTCTATATTTTTTGCTGAATCTGTAGCAATAACTCCCGCGCTTTCTAAATCTTTGAAATATATTTCTTTAGGATTCGGGTGTTTGGAAATAAGACTGTAAAGCTTGGGTTGCGTAAATTTTGGTTCATCTCCTTCATTATGACCATATTTCCGATAGCAAAGTAGATCAATAAATATATCACAGTGAAATATTTGTCTGTACTCTACGGCAATTTCTACAGCGGTAACAACGGCCTCAATATCATCTCCGTTAACATGGAAAACTGGAGATCGTGTTGTCTTGGCTACATCCGTGCAATAAGTGGAAGATCTTCCATCTAAATAATTTGTAGTGAATCCAACTTGATTATTTACAACAATATGTATTGTTCCACCGGTTCTATATCCATCAAGCTGAGCCATCTGAATGGTTTCATAGGCAATTCCCTGACCAGCAATGGCTGCGTCACCATGAATCAATACTGGACAAACGTGTTTTTCATCTTTAAGCCCGTGATCAATTTTTGCTCTCGCAATACCTCCAACAACTGTATTCACAGCTTCAAGATGAGAAGGATTTGGAGCAAGAGTCATTCCTACCTTTTTACCACTATCCAGTGTGACCTCTGAGGAGAATCCTTGATGATATTTGACATCACCATCAAAAGTGGATTCGAAATCAAATTCTTTGCCTTCGAATTCTGAAAAAATATCTTTAGGTCTCTTTTTAAATATATTGGTTAGTGTATTTAAGCGTCCGCGGTGGGCCATTCCCATTACAAAGTCCTCTACACCCAGCTCTGACCCTTTGGATACAAGTACATCAAGAGCTGGAATAAGAGATTCTCCACCTTCGATGGAAAATCTTTTTTGCCCTACGAATTTTTTACCCAGGAAAGATTCGAATCCATGAGCCTGAACTAAAATTTTATAAAGCTTTAGCTTTCTTTTCTCATCAAAAACGGGTCTATTTTTGATTTCAATTTTGTTTCTAAACCATTCCGTACGGTCTGGTCCACGCATGTACATGTATTCAATACCAATGGACTGACAATAGGTAAGTTCTAAATGGTCGATAATATCTTGAAGTGTGGCAGGACCTATATTAACTAGCTCTCCTGCCTGAAATGTAGTTTTTAAATCTTCAGGAGTAAGTCCAAAGTTTTCGATGCTTAAATCAGGTGAATACTTTCTTCTTTCTCTTACAGGATTTGTTTTGGTAAATAAGTGACCTCTTGAACGATAGCCATTTATGAGGTTGATTACTTTAAATTCTTTTTGATAATTTTCTGGTATATCACCTGGCTCTTCATAATTGATATGGGCAAACTCGAATCCTTCGAAAAATTTTTTCCACCCCAAATCTACATTATCAGGATTTTTTTGATATTCTTTATATAAATAATCTATAGCACTTGGATCGGCATTGCCGATATATGATAATTCATCCATCAAATCAGAATAATAACTCTAGAACAAAGGTATTAATTTAGTCCTTTTATAGGGGACTTTAGTGCTCAATATTTTAATGGGGAGATTCCACAGGCATTGATGAATGAATTATTTTATTCATTTTCAATGTTATTCATAGCCAAAAGGACCATGTTTTGAATTTTAAATTCTCGTATTTCTTTGATTTCTCCTTGAGATTTTAGAATCAGGAAATAATTGCCATCAATTAAGTAATTTAGGTGAATTTGCATTGATCCTTCAGTCATGATAGAAGGTATCATAATGTTATATTCGGATCTTAATTCAAGTTCGTCAATTTCTTTGTCTTCCCACGATATTGTAAGGGTTTTGTTTTCCTTTTTAGTTTCTACAGGATTGTTCGGATTCGTATTTACATTTTCGTTTAATGGGCTTGTTAGAAGAGATAGCGCTAAAATAAAAGGGGCAGTCATGGTATTGTGTTTTTGTTGTTTGTATGAATCAAAGATGCACGCTTTTCATCAAGAGTTATAGAATGGGAAAATGTGAATTCTAGAAATACAACATGAGCATCAAAACCAAGTACGTAGTTATACGTAGCCCTCTACTGTTTTGTACTTAATTAAAATAAAAAAAGGGCCATTTTAGGCCCTTTTAAAAGAATAATTAAAGTCTTTTATTTTTTAATAAATTGTTTGATTATGATTGAATCTTCTGTATGTATCTTAACCTGATATACTCCATTGGCATAAGATTCCAAATTTATCTGGACTTTTAAATTTGAAACCAACTTGTAATTTGCCATTGTTTTACCGGTAATATCCATAACCTCGATTTGTGCATTTTCAACATTTAAATTTGAGCAGTCGATTGTGATCTCACCTTCGGATGGATTTGGATAGATATTTACATCACTCAATGAAAGATTGTTCAATCCTACTGTTCCAACATTATCAACACGAGCTTCTTCTGATGCACCAAAGTCTGCTGCACTTATACTGTAGATAACACCGTTGTTGTTGTTTTTAAGATCTAAATCACCATCTGTACCTCCCCATTGAGATGCTCCGAATCCATCACCGTAGTAATCATATATAGTGAATGTGTAGCATTCTATAGAAGATAGCGTAACATCCCAATCATATTGAGTGTTATTAGTTAGTGGATTTGTTGGATCAGCAGGAGGTGGAAATTCACCAGTACCAAAATTGCCTGCCACGTTTTCATTTCCTTCAGACCAAACTACATTTCCATTGCTATTTGTGATTTCCATATAGCATTCGTCTGCATAGTCATCTGTTAACAACGATACTTTTAATACCGATGAAGTTTGATAATCACATGGAAGCTCAGCTACCGTAATATAATTGTTCTTCGTTTCTGTATCAGAACCAATAGAATTTGAGGCAGTTAAGGCTACAGTATATTGTCCGACTGTATTAAATGTAACCTGAGGATTTTGAGATGAAGCATTTGTTCCATTTGCGTAGGACCATCCAGTTCCTGGAGTTATTGACCAGGACCAAGAGTCTGGTACACCCGAAGTTTGGTCTGAAAATACAACAGTTTCACCAGGAGCAACGTTTGTTGCACTTGCAGTAAAATCAGTTGTAGGTGCAGTAGGAGCAGAACATGGATCAGAAGAGCCGTTTAAAGTTGTCACACCTGAGTTAGTTGGATCTAACCAAGGCTTTAGTCTTTCATCATTTGGAGTACCATTCGATGTCCAATGGTATGACATTTTACCATACACATCAGGAGAGGTAGGTGTATTGCAATAAGAACTTCCACCTGTTAATGTTCCAACAATTTGGCCATCGTAATTAAATAGTGGAGATCCAGATGAACCTCCTTCTGTTACTCCATGTCCGTTGGCATTGGCCGACCATGACATTTGCCAGTGAGATCCGCTTGCTGAACCCCAAGAGGTGCTTTGGGTTGTTCCTGTAAAGGTTGAGATTTTTTTGATATCACCCGCAGGATGATGAATACCAGCTCCTCCCGAAGTAGATGCAGTTGCTCTGTCCCAACCATTCCAGTAAGCACTAAAATTGGCTGATTTTAAAGTGGAAATGGTAAAAGGTTCATTACTTGCAGCACCCAATTGTACCAGTAAGAAATCAGAACCCGAATTTCCACCACCGTCATTCGAATCAGAAATTCTAAAACAACCTTGTATATAATGGTCGTCTAGAGTTCCTGCAGTATTTGGATTAGCACAGTTTGGCGACTCATATCTAAAATAAAAACGCCATTGATTCATATTTGCCGCACTAGCGTTTGGACCACAGTGAAGAGCCGTTAAAAAGTAGGGTTTGCAATTTTGGGCTGTGTTATTTATTAATGATCCCGTACACCATCCAGCCATACCTCCTTCTACAACATATATACGAGCAACACCATCTTTTTCATCTTGCCATGGGTCTCCAACAGGAGAGCAATTTACATTTACCTCGCAAGGATCAGACTCATTTATTTTGTTTGTATTTGGGTTTCCTGTAGATCTGTAATTGTAAACAACCCGATCAATGAATATTTCAGAGGCCTGCGTATTTGCCGGTTCATTTATTTCGATAATCATGTCATCACCAAAACACAAGGCAGCATTCTGCATCTGATGGTCAATGACGTCAACGCTTGTCATAGGCTTATGAACAAGCTTTCCATCAGCGTCCCGAATTGTTAAAACCGTTTCTCCATAAAGTACAAATTTTGAAAACAGAAAACTTAGAGCTTCAGCGCCATTTGAGGATACACGCAATTTCCAGTTTCTTGATCCATCATTGCTCATATGCCATTCACCATATTCGTTTGTATTAATGTTGGCTTCAAGACATACACCAATTCTGTATAACTCTCCATTTTTCTCCCGTTCTTCATCTTGAGCATGAATTAAGTTGAGGTCTGGTGAAGTAAGTTCAATTGTTGGAATTTCTTTAAGGTTTTTGATTTGCTGAACTTCTTGAATTTTTCCTTGTGAAAAGCCAAACAGTGACAATTGAAGGAAAAAAACGAGGGTAAAAAGATTTCTCATAGGTTTGTTTTTTTAAATTTTGGACGCTTTTGAAGATTTGAATCCTTTACGTCGGAATAGAATTTGTTATTTTTGTATACAAATATAAAGGAAGTAAAGGATAAACGAAAATGATGAATATTTGTTTAATAGAGGATGAGGAGAATATCGTTGACCTCATTCGATTAAACCTTGAATTAGAGGGCTTTAAGGTGCGTTCTTTCCAAAATGGAATGAAAGCAAAAGAGATGATTAACGAGGTGATTCAGCACGACCTGATTATACTTGATGTAATGCTTCCTGAATATAGTGGTTTTGACTTGTGCAAAGATATCAGGGCTTTAAGTGATACGCCTATACTTTTTTTATCGGCCAAAGGTATTGCAACAGACCGAATTCATGGATTAAAACTTGGAGCAAACGATTATCTGGCAAAGCCCTTTGACCTTGAAGAGCTGATTTTGCGAATTCGAAACTTAGTCTCTACAAAAACAGATCAGAAAATTAAGAATATTCAAATAGGTGAGGTCAAAGTTAATTTTTCCTCTTATGAGGCTCATAATAATGGTGAAATTATACATGTTTTTTCCAAAAGAGAGATAGAGCTGTTGGAGCTTTTTAATGAGAATGAAGGAAAAGTTGTTTCTCGCGATCTTATTTTAGATAAGCTATGGGGTAAAGACCATTTTCCTACCTCTCGAACGATTGACAATTATATTCTTACCTTTAGAAAGATTTTTGAAAGTAACCCTAAAAATCCAATTTTTTTCCACTCTGTAAGAGGAGTGGGTTATAGATTCACAAATTAGTTATATGAGACTTATTCTTATTTCTGTATTTTTCTTTTTGACTTCATTTTTTTATGCTCAAGTCAACGGTCTTGTGCAAGGCAACAACGGAAAAAAAACAGAACCTTTATATGGAGTAAAAGTAAAGCTTCTTCAGAGTGGAAAGGGAACAATAACTGATGAGGAGGGTGTATTTGACTTAATTCTTCCGAAAATCCTTCCTGATACACTGGTATTTTTTGCTAGGGGATACATTTCGGATACCGTAATTGTAACTAAAGACGATCGATTTTTAGCACTCAATGTGATCTTATTTTCTGACCAATTGTTACCTGAGGTAATTGTTGAATACAGAAAAAAATCGTATTCAATTTCACGTCTTAAAGTACTCCATGTAGAAGAGCTTACTTCAAGTGAATTGAAAAAAGCCGCATGTTGTAACTTGGGTGAGTCCTTTGAAACGAATGCTTCAGTTGATGTGAATATGACGGATGCCGTTTCTGGAGCAAAAAAAATTCAAATGATGGGACTCGAGGGCGTTTACACTCAGATTCAGCTTGAAAATATCCCATTTTTGCGCGGAATAGAAAGCTCTTTTGGATTAGAAACAATTCCAGGAACTTGGATTGAGTCTATTCAAATTACCAAGGGAGCAGGCAATGTGGTCAACGGATATGAAAGTATGGCAGGGCTCATCAATCTGGAAATTGAAAAACCTGAGAGAATGGATCGGTTTTTTCTAAATACCTATCAAAACAGATATGGTAGAAGTGAATTAAATCTCAGGTCAGGATTTTCCATTTCAGAAAAATGGTCAGGCGGTGTTTTCGGATACATCAGCTCCCAATGGGGAGAACTTGATGAAAATTCAGATGGCTTTATGGATATCCCATTGGGCTCTTATGCCTCATTTTTGGCTCGATTTGATTATGAGGGGGAGAAAATGGAGGCCAAATTGGGAATGAACGTTCACTTTGATTCCAAACTTGGAGGTCAAATCGGATATGTAGAGAATCCAAATATCGTATCGTGGAACTCCAATTGGACAACGGATCCTACAAAATTTGGAGTCCTAATCAATAATAATCATTTTGACGTCTTCACCAAGACAGGGTTTTTTGGTAAAACTCCTTCTCAGTCACTTGGAATCATCACCAACTGGAAGTATCAGAGAATGGACGGAAATTTCGGTAATCGCTTCTTTGGTGCAGAAGAAAAGCGCGCCTATATCAATATAATATATGATGATATTATAAAAACTACAGATCATAAAATCAAAACGGGTATAAGCTATACCTATGCAGATATTTCTCAATCGGCAAGTGATATATACTCGCCTGACAGTAATGCGAATTATCGAGTAGAAAATATACCAGGCGCATTTTTTGAGTATACTTTTACAGGTCCAAGACTGACCTCGGTTCTTGGTACAAGATATGATTATCATTTACTTTTTGGCCAGCAGTTGATTCCTAGGGCACATTTAAAATATAAACTGACTGAGCGCACTGATTTCAGATTAACCACTGGAAAGGGTTGGCGAGTTCCTAATTATATTATGGACAACATTTCTTTATTGGCAAATTCATTTGCATGGATTTCACCAAATGAAATTAAACCCGAGGTTTCATGGAACCTAGGAGGATCCATTTACCAGGAATTTGATATGAAATTCAGCCCGGTTACGATAACGATAGATTTCTACAGAACCTGGTTTGAAAACCAATTGGTAGTCGATAGAGAAAATGACCAGATTAAGTTTAGTAATCTTGAAGATCAATCATTTTCTAATAGTTTTCAGGCAGAATTATCCATTGAGCCCTTGAAGAATTTTGTCATCAGAGGTGCTTACAAATATTTGGATGTTCGTTCTCTTTTTGGCGAAAGCATACAGGCTAAGGTGATGATTCCAAAGCATCGTGGATTTTTGAATTTGGCCTACACAACAAGAAATAAGCGTTGGGATTATGATTTGACCTTATCTGTTTTTGGAAAAGCTCGGCTTGCAGCTACTGCCCAATCAACAAGAGAATATAGCGATGTTTTTCCTCGTTTGAATGCACAAATCACGTATAAATTAAAAAGATTAGATCTTTATTTGGGAGGGGAAAACCTAACAAATTATACCCAAGAAAATCCTATTGTAGAGCCAGAAAACCCGTTTGGTCCAAATTTTGATGCAACTAGAGCATGGGGGCCGATTATTGGATATAATGTGTATTTTGGACTGCGGTTTTCAATTAAAAATCAAAAAAAAGATGAAAATTAGATTAAAGCTTTCGACCATATTATTTTCACTTGTGTTCTTCTTTTGTACAGGGTATTTGAGTGCACAAAAATCTCAGACCGTAACCTTCCAGACTTCGGCGCAATGTGGTATGTGTAAAGAAAGAATTGAGGAGGTAATGAACTTTGTTCCAGGCGTTCAATTTGCGGAATTAAATATGGAAGACATGAGTCTCACCGTTAAGTTTAAGTCAAAAAAAACTTCGGCTGATGATTTGAGAAAACGCGTTGCATCCATTGGTTACACTGCCGATGATGTACTGCCGAAAGAGGAGGATGTCAAGAAATTACCATTGTGCTGTCAGCCAGGAGGACATCGTTAAAATTTTTGATTGTCTTTCTTGTGAAATGGTTATCTTCGCCACGACCATTTAATTCTACTGATGAGTGATCCAATTAAACATGAATGTGGTATAGCTCTATTGAGGCTTAAAAAGCCCATTGAGTATTTTATCGAAAAGTATGGAACAGCTTTTTATGGGGTAAATAAGCTTCATTTATTGATGGAAAAGCAGCACAATCGTGGACAGGATGGAGCAGGGGTGGCTAATATTAAATTGGACATGAATCCGGGTGAGCGATATATTTCGAGGATTCGTTCGGTCAACAAAACACCTATCAAAGATATTTTTGAGCAAATAAATGCGCGATTCCAGGATATTTATGAAAAAACACCTGAAAAAATTAAGGATGTTGAGCATCTAAAAAAGTCTGCTGGATTTACGGGTGAATTATTTTTAGGCCACTTGCGTTATGGTACTTTTGGTAAAAATTCCAAAGAAAGCTGTCATCCTTTTTTGAGACAAAACAATTGGATAACGCGAAATTTAGTTGTTGCAGGTAATTTCAACCTAACCAATGTAGACGAGCTATTTGATGTCCTACTTAAGGTTGGGCAGCATCCCAAAGAGATGTCTGATACGGTTACGGTTCTTGAAAAAATCGGACATTTTTTAGATGTAGAGAATGATGAGTTGTATCGTCAATTCAAAAAAGATACTATTTCAAGCCAGAAGGTATACGAAAAGATAGCGAAGCATATTGAGATTGAAAAAATCCTCAAAAAAGCAAGTGAAGATTGGGATGGTGGATATGCCATGGCTGGATTACTCGGGCATGGAGATGCATTTGTTTTAAGAGATCCCGCAGGAGTTCGTCCCGCGTTTTGGTATGAAGATGATGAAATTTGTGTTGTGGCTTCAGAGCGACCTGCCATTCAAACCGCATTCAATCTTCAGGTTGAGGATGTAAACGAATTGAATCCAGGACATGCTTTGATTGTCAAAAAAGATGGTACTGTACAAGAACACTTAATCAATGAGCCAACCAAGGTAAGCAAGTGCTCCTTTGAGAGAATATATTTTTCCAGGGGTTCGGACAAAGACATCTACAATGAGCGCAAAGAATTGGGGCGTTTGATTGTAGAGCCAGTTTTGGAAACTGTTGATCATGATTTGGACAATACGGTCTTTTCATTTATACCAAATACCGCTGAGATTTCTTTTTACGGAATGGTCAAGGGTCTGGAATCTTATTTGAATGTTCAAAAAATAGAAGAGGTACAGAAGCTCGGCCCTAATGCAAGCAAAGAAGACCTTGAAAAAATCATTAATAGACGTGCTCGTATAGAAAAAATTGCCATCAAAGACGCGAAGCTCAGAACCTTTATTACGCAGGATGATTCTCGTAATGATTTGGTTTCTCACGTTTATGATATTACGTACGGAGGTATTCGTGCCCATGAGGACAATCTGGTAGTAATAGATGACAGTATTGTTCGAGGAACCACTTTGCGACAAAGCATTTTTAAGATATTGGATCGAATGAATCCCAAGAAAATTGTAGTGGTTTCGTCAGCGCCACAAATTCGTTATCCAGATTGTTACGGGATTGACATGGCGAAGCTAGGAGATTTCATTGCCTTTAATGCGGCGATATCACTGTTGAGAGAACAGGGCAAAGAGTCAATCATTGATGAGGTATATGAATTGTGTTTGTCACAAGTTGACAAGCCAAAGGAAGAGGTCATCAATCACGTCAAAAAGATTTACGATCCATTTACACCTCAGGAAATTTCAAAAAGAATTGCTGAATTGTTGACCCCTGAAGATATGAAAGCGCCGGTAGATATTGTATATCAGTCTATCGAGAATCTGCATCAGGCCTGTCCGAATAATAAAGGCGATTGGTATTTTACAGGAAACTATCCGACACCGGGTGGAAACAAAGT
>QOQC01000002.1 GCA_003331365.1 Flavobacteriales bacterium
TATTAGTTCAAATTAATCACAGCGCCTCAAAACCGAATGTAACACCCACCTTCACTAACGACTTAGATATTAAATTCCAACGTATTGGATTGCCAGATACAACTATTCGATTTACAATATCGAGTAACTCAGAAATATTTAGCATAAATAATATCGGTACCATTAATGGTACCATTACTATAGACCCGAGAAACTGGATTATTAATAAGGTCGGATCCATAACGGGAAGTAATATAACAGAAGTCGATCATTTAGAAAATAATATCGAAAATATTCAGCTGAGTCCTAATCCTTCAAATGGTGTATTTAGAGTTGAAAACCTGAAAAATAAAGCAGATGTAATCGTAAGAGATATGAACGGTAAAATCAGAAAAACACAAGCCATTACACCACAAGATTTAATTGATATAAAAAATTTAGGTAAAGGAATTTACTTAATTGAAATACAATTAGATAAATCAAGTAAATTGCTGCGATTAATTAGCTACTAGAATAATCATTCCTAAAGGGCACCTTCTTTAAGAGAATAAGGAGAAATAAGGATTTTTTTAGCTCCCAATCTCTCAATAACCCACTTCGTTTTAACAGCCGCAAATGGCGCCATTTTCTTTCTAATGGGGATAATAAACTCATTCTGATTTCTTTCTTCTTGCGTTGAATAAATCAAATTATTCAATGACTTCATGAAAGGTTCAATTTCAAGCTCAACTGTTTCTCTTGTTTTTGGAAAAGGTTTATGATAAATGAGCTCATAAAAAGTCTCAAAGGTTCCAGATGAACCTATCAGTATGTTAACTTCATTTTTTGAGAAGAAATCCTCTGACTCACGTTCAATAAATCCCTCAATACGTTTAACATCCTCATCTGTAAAAGGGTCAGTACATGAAAAGGTCTGATACAAGCGTGAAACTCCAATCTTTAGGGATACCATTTCTTGAATACCATTTTTATTAGCCTCAATAAATTCTGTGCTTCCCCCTCCTATATCCATAATCATAGCATTGGAATCAAATTGATGACATAGTGAAACACCTTTGTAAATGTATTCAGCCTCTTTATTACCATCGATGATTTGAACTTCACGACCTACTTTTTCTTTAACCAATCTCAAAAACAAATCTGAATTATTGGCCTCTCGAACTGCGGCTGTGGCAATAAGTTTTACGCTTGGAACTTTGTAATCCCTGATAATTTCTTCGAATTCAACCAATGCTTTAATTGCACGCCTGATGGCATCTTCAGCGAGAATACCCTTTGTTATTCCTCCCATTCCCAATGCGACCCCTCGTTTTGTTGAATAAACAACAGAAATGCTTTCGTCAGAACAGTCAGCAATTAATAAATTGAAAGTATTCGTTCCTAAATCAATAACCCCTTTTCTCATTAGTCGGATTTGAGCCAGGTCATTAATTTCCGAAGAGAAAGTGAATGACCAAATTCTAAGATTCCACCACGAAAAATCCTACCCGCAACATAGAGCATAAAGACGGTTGAAATCATAAGAGTTACCAAAGAGACAATCAAAAGATATCCTGAACCAGGAGGATAACCTTGACAAATCTTAACCATCAAAACCACAGGTGAGGTAAATGGCACGAATTGACATACACTGGAAAAATCAGATTGAGGATAAAGCACAGTAAAATAACCCGCATAAAGAGAAAAAAGAAGCAGTGCAATGATAGGTATAGAAAATTGTTGACCATCACTTTCAGAGCCCGATGCTGAAGCAATTAAACTGAAAAAAGCACCATAAAAGAAATATGCCAATATAAATACGACCAAAAAAACAGGCAAAATAATTGCCAAATTGAGCCTTTCGTATATCAATTCAATCATTTCGTTTTGATGCATAGCGCCAAACTGATTGTTTAAAATGTTTGTTCCTTCATTTAATTGCATATTAATGTATGCATCCGAAACGAAAAACTCTGTGAAAATATAATTTTGAAAAACCCACAAACCAGCACCTATAATTCCAAACCATACGAAAAGTTGAAATAAGGCTGATAGCCCTATTCCCAACATCTTCCCAATCATAAGCTGCCTTGGCTTGACGATTGAGACCAAAACCTCCACAATTCTATTCGATTTTTCTCTTGAAACACCCCGAAGAATTGACATTCCAAACGTTATAATAAATAAAAATATGATACCTCCGAAAAATAAGCCAGCCCAGCCTTCAGTTTTAGACTCTATTCCCATTGGATCATTTATATTTCTAAAATCCATATTTAAGGGCTGTTTTATCTCTCTGAACTTGGGTACAGTTAGATTAGTGAATTCATTGACCAAAACCTCCTCTATTCTTCTTTCCGTAGTGAACTTAATTGAGTTCTTTGTATCTGATGATAAAAAATCTCTGTAGAACACAAATACTTTTTTATTATTCAATACTTTCTCATTGACCTCAAGTAGCGCATCAAATCGTTGATAATCTTTACCCAGTTTGAATTCATCTATTTCCAAATAGCTATCGACAAAGTAGTAATGGATATTTCCATTGTTCTTTGATGAGATAACTCCCTCCATAATATTTCCGGGATCCGCAATCAACACATTGAGCTCTTTCTTACCCTGATCATTGGCTTTTACCAAGAAATAAGCAAGTGTCAAAACCATCAATGGACCCAAGAAGAGCATAAAAATAAAGGAACGGTTCAGCACTCTTTCTTTGAACTCTCGCATTGCAATAATCCAGCTCTGCTTCATGCTTCTGAATTTTCGTTATTTACCAAGTCCAAAAAGATTTCCTGCATGTTTAATCGTTTTCTTGAAACAAACTCAATGCTTACATGGCCTTTAATATTGCCAATCAAATCATCTACAGATCTTTCTCCTCTTTGGATAAGTATTGCTTCAAATAAACCTTCTTCGATTTCCTCTTGATTCATGAGCTCAAAATCCGTCCATAAGGCATTTGCAAAGGCAATTTTAGTCCCTCGGTACCTTACTATGAACTTCTTTGATTGGTATTTTTTTTGCAGCTCTGAAAATGATGAATCTGCTAATTTTTCACCCTTGTTTAAAAGTAAAATATGAGAACAAGTATCTTGAACGCTTTGCATATTGTGGGTACTTAATAATATGGTTTTCCCATTGCTTTTGAGTTCTTTTAGCTCAGTCATGATTAAATCCACATTAATTGGGTCAAATCCACTTAGAGGCTCATCCATTATAATAAACTCAGGATCATGTACAATTGCAGCAATAAATTGAACTTTCTGTGCCATTCCCTTTGATAAAGACTCAATTTTTTGATGCTTCCAATTATATACTTCAAATTTATTTAACCAATAATCTATTTGTTTAAACGCATCTCCATTAGACATACCTCGAAGCCTACATAAAAATAAAAGCTGATTTCCAACGGTCATTGATTTATACAAGCCGCGCTCCTCAGGCAAGTAACCCATTTGTTTTAAATGAGTTTGATTTAATAATTCTCCCTTATACCTGAGATGACCTGCATTTGGCGCTATCATTTGATTGATGATACGAATAAGCGTTGTTTTTCCTGCTCCATTAGGGCCCAATAAGCCTGTGATTTCCCCACTAGGTATTTGAGCTGAAATATTATTCAATGCAAGGTGCCTTTGATAAGACTTTGAAATATCACAGATTTCAATCATAGCATCGTAATAATACAAAAAACTTAAATAGTTAATTCGTCTCGTTCCAAGTTTCTTTCAACGATGACCATTTGAATATTTTTTTATAAATCAGAAATAAAATGGGAAAAACTGCCAATGATATGACTAAATCGATCCAACCAATTTCAGGAGGTGCTGTATTTACAAATACAGCATTTGTTTGAAAAACCTGCCAGTTATTTGATACCATTAATGCCGTAAAAATATTATTTGCAGCGTGATAACCAATAGAGAGCTCTAATCCATTATCATATAAGGCCAAAAGTCCTAAAAACACGCCTGATGCAATGTAATAGATGATCACATGATTTCCAATAGCCTCAATTTCAGGATTACCTAGATGCATCATTCCAAACATAATTCCAGATAAAATTACAGCATGCTTATTCGAACCAATTTTCATTTTCAAACCCTGCATTAGATAACCTCTAAATATCA
The DNA here is from genome assembly GCA_003331365.1 of Flavobacteriales bacterium. Lineage (GTDB taxonomy): Bacteria > Bacteroidota > Bacteroidia > Flavobacteriales_D > Crocinitomicaceae > UBA952. The sequence goes on from QOQC01000002.1 coordinate 4,092, forward strand.
CCTCTTCAATCGTAGTTTGTATAGGAATGATAAGAATGGCAATAATTATAAGCACCAAAAACTTTGAAAGATCAAAGTTCAATTGATATGAATTGCTATAAAAAATCTCAAAAAATGTGGTTACCGACAAAACACCTACAATCAAAAAAAAGCTAATCAAAGTCCTTTTCCAATCAAAAGATGTTCTTCCCGTAAATATTGTCTTTACAGTTCTTTTATGGATATACTTTAAAGCAAGGAGAAATGAAATGAAAACCAGTATGAAAGGAAACATCAGCCAAAATAGAACTCTATTTTCTCCAAGTACCAAAATAAAGTCGCTCATTGATGCCTCCCCACCACCTAGACTGGCATGAAGACTATAATCGATGAATAAACCAAAAGATCCAATTACGTACGAAAGAAAAATGATGGCTATCGTCAGAACATAGGACGCAGCACTGTTTTCCCCAAACTTACCTAGGTCAATAAAGCGCATCATGAGAACATGTCACGCATTTTGGTAAAGAAACCTTTGTCCTTATTTTCTGGGTTAGGGATAAAATTTTCCGAATCTTGTAGCTGCTCAATAATTTCCTTTTCCTTTTTAGTCAATTTTGTCGGAGTCCAAATATTGATATGAACAAACATATCACCAGACCCATATCCTTGAACATTGGACAAGCCCTTTCCTCTCAAACGCAAAACTTTACCACTTTGAGTACCGGGTTCAACCTTAATTTTTGCCTTTCCTGAAATGGTAGGAACCTCTACACTCGCACCCAAAACCGCATCCATGAAACTAACCACCGCCTCATAATGTACATTATCTCCATCTCTTTTTAATTCTGGATGTTCAATCTCTTCGATGACCACCATAAGATCTCCAGGAACCCCGTTAAAGGGGCCTGCATTACCTTTACCCCTCACATTTAATTGCATACCTTCCTCAACACCGGCCGGAATTTCAATTTCTATAACCTCTTCTTGTCTTTTCAAACCATTTTGGTCAGCACCTGCAGGTTTTTTGTCAATCATTTTTCCTGCTCCTTGACAAACATTACAAGCGGATTGAGTTTGCATGGCACCTATAAAAGTTTGGGCCATCCTTGTTATTCGACCCGTACCATTACAGTTCGAGCAATTTTTATAGGTTACGCCTTCGGCATTAACCAATTTATTTACTTTAATTTTTTTCTTTACACCATTCGCAATATCCTCAAGTGTCAACTTCATCTTAACCCTAAGGTTGGAACCTTTAACCACTCTAGAACCTCCTCTACTTCCACCAAAGCTACCTCCAAAAGCGCCTCCAAAGATGTCTCCAAACTGAGAAAATATATCATCCATATTCATCCCAGCTCCTCCTCCAAAGCCTTGCCCCATTCCAGCATGACCAAACTGATCATAACGAGATTTCTTTTCGGGAGTGCTTAAAACTTCATAAGCTTCAGCGGCTTCCTTAAACTTTTCCTCTGCAGCCGAATCATCAGGATTTTTGTCCGGATGGTATTTCAGTGCAAGTTTGCGATAGGCTTTTTTAATTTCTGACTCGGAGGCTCCTTTAGAAACACCTAAAACTTCATAATAATCTCTTTTTTGGCTCATTTAACTCGGTTTATTGTCCAACAACTACTTTGGCATAACGCAATACTTTATCATTTAATAGATATCCCTTCTCAACGTCATCAATAATTTTACCCTTAAGCTTTTTATCCTCTGTAGGCATGTTAGCAACGGCTTCGTGCACCTCAGGATCAAAAACTTCTCCTTTGGCTTCCATAGGTTTTAAACCTTTGGTTTTGAGGATTCCAGTGTATTTATTATAAATCAAGGAAAATCCTTCTTTAATAGCCACAACATCCTCCGAATCTTGATTGTTTGAGATGGCTCTCTCGAAGTCATCAATAACTGGAATCAAATCTTTTAAAAGTTCTGCATTCGCATTCGTAATTAGGTCTAATCGCTCTTTGTTGGTTCTTTTTCTGAAGTTTTCAAACTCAGCATAAAGTCTCATGAATCGATTATTTAACTCATTATATTTTTCTTCAGGAGTGTGCTCTTGTACTTCTTCCTTTAAAGCATCATCTACTTGCTTGTTGGAATCTACAGCTTGCTCTTGAGTATCTTGTGACTTTTCATCAAGATTCTCATTTCCCTTTTTGTTCGTCTTCTTTTTTACTGCCATAAATACATTGTTTTTACCGTTTTCTTTCTGACAAAGAACTTGCCATAATTGTTTTTAGGACATGCTGTCATATATTTGTCTATTTTGTACGCAAAAGTGTCAGAATTAAGTTGAGAATCAAAATTAAATACATTAAAAATCACTATGTATTCAGAGGAATTCGATAAAATTGTTCATTACAGAAGAAGTAATAGATCATTTGATCCCGAAATTGAGGTTAAGGATGAGATCATTGAGAAGAGTATAAAAAGAGCCATTTTAGCACCCAATAGTAGCAACATGCAGCTTTGGGAATTTTATTGGATAAAGTCTCCTGAAGAGCTAGCCCGGCTAACTCCTTTATGTTTAAGCCAATCTGCAGCAAAAACTGCAAAGCATATGGTTGTTTTTGTTACCCGTAAAGACCTCTGGAGATCAAGAGCAAAATGGAACTATGAAATAATCAAGAAAACCATAAAGGGAAAGCCAAGCAAACTACAAAAAAGAGGGCTAGCCTATTACAAAAAATTGATTCCCCTCGTATATATGAATGATCCCTTATATATTTTATCCTCAATACGAAAAAGCATTAGTTTTTTTGGGGGAATCAGAAAACCTTTTTACAGACTTGGCGGAAAGAGCGAGCAACGAATTGTTGTTCACAAATCTTGTGCCTTAGCGGCCCAAAACTTTATGCTATCTATTTCAGCTGAAGGCTTCCATTCGTGTCCTATGGAAGGATTCGATAAAAGACGCGTAAAAAAGATGCTAAAACTTCCATACGGAGCTGAAATCAATATGATTGTTTCAGTAGGTAAAGGAACTGAAAAAGGTATTTGGGGTCCACGATACCGTGTTCCTTATGAAGAAGTTGTATTTAAGCGTTAGCTATTCCTCCTTCTTTTTGGGACTTGTCTTTTTAGGCTTAGATTCCTTTTGATGTATAACGTCTAATCCATCTTTCGAAGAATTCAAATCTAGAGTGATTTTCTCACCTTCCTTAAAATTGGCCTTGATGATTTCCTCGGCCAATGGATCTTCAATAAATTTTTGAATCGCACGTTTGAGAGGTCTTGCACCAAATTTTTCATCATAACCATTATCTACAATAAAATCCTTTGCTTTTTGAGTTAATACAACATCAAATCCAAGAGATAATATACGCTCATATAGTTTCTTTAGCTCAATATCAATAATTAAATGAATTTCCTTTCTACCGAGCGACTTAAACATGATCATATCATCAATTCTATTCAAAAATTCGGGTGAAAATGCCTTTCTCAATGCTTTCTGTATCACAGACTTTACATTTTCGTCTTTTGAATCCTGCTGAGCTTGAGTACCGAAACCGACACCAGTACCAAATTCAGCAAGCTGTCGGGCACCAATATTTGAGGTCATGATTATTATTGTATTCTTGAAATCAATTTTACGACCTAGGCCATCTGTCATGTGTCCATCGTCCAATACTTGTAAAAGTAAATTAAAGATATCAGGGTGCGCTTTTTCTATTTCGTCAAGTAAAACTATCGCATACGGCTTCCTTCTCACTTTTTCAGTAAGCTGACCTCCTTCTTCATATCCAACATATCCTGGAGGCGCTCCAACCAATCTTGAAATCGAAAATTTCTCCATGTATTCTGACATATCAATACGAATCAAGGCTTCCTCGGTATCAAACAGATTTTTCGCTAAGACCTTTGCCAGCTGAGTTTTACCCACCCCAGTTGGCCCCAAAAAGAAAAAGGAACCAATTGGCTTATTTGGATCCTTTAATCCCGCTCTATTTCGCTGAATAGCCTTAACAACTTTTTCTATAGCTTCATCTTGTCCAATTACATTTTCTCTAATAGAATCTGCCATTACAACGAGCTTTCCTGTTTCTGATTGAGAAACCTTTGTCACAGGAATTCCACACATCATCGAAACTACCTCCGCTACATTCTCCTCTGTAACTGTGATTTTATTCGTTTTAGATTCTTCCTCCCATTTCGTTTTTGCCTCCTCAAGTTGTTCTAGTAGTTTGCGCTCACTATCTCTTAGCTCCGCAGCCTTTTCATATTGCTGAGAACGAATTACCTCTGCTTTTTGATCTTTGAGCTCTTCCACCTTATTTTCGATTTCAGTAATTTCTTTAGGCACGTTTATATTCGTAATATGAACCCGTGAACCTACCTCATCCAACGCATCAATTGCCTTGTCAGGCAAATGCCTGTCAGTAATATATCGTTCGGTGAGCTTTACGCAAGAGAGTATGGCTTCATCTGTGTATCGCACAGAGTGATGATCTTCATAGCGCTCCTTTATATTCATTAAAATTTGAACAGTTTCTTCTTGATTCGTAGGTTCTATAATTACTTTCTGAAAACGCCTTTCCAAAGCTCCATCCTTCTCGATATGCTGCCTGTATTCATCTAAGGTAGTTGCTCCAATCGCCTGCAATTCACCTCGCGCTAAGGCAGGCTTAAACATGTTTGAAGCATCTAGTGAACCACTTGCGCCACCCGCACCAATGATCGTATGAATTTCATCAATGAACAAAATAATATCAGGATTCTTTTCGATTTCCTGCATTACTGCTTTCATTCGCTCCTCAAACTGACCACGGTATTTTGTTCCAGCCACTAAAGAAGCCAAGTCTAATGAAATGATACGTTTGTTAAATAATACTCTAGACACTTTTCTTTGTACAATCCTCAATGCTAAACCTTCAGCTATTGCACTTTTTCCAACTCCTGGCTCACCAATGAGGATCGGATTGTTCTTTTTTCTTCTTGATAATATTTGACTTACCCTTTCAATTTCTTTTTCGCGTCCAACGATAGGATCTAACTTACCAACCTCAGCCATTTTGGTTAAATCCCTTCCAAAATTGTCTAAAACTGGTGTTTTGGACTTGGGGTCTGATGACTTTTTAGAAGACGAGGATGAAAATGGTTCATCTTCCTCACTGCTACTTCCAGGAAACTCTGATTTCGGATCTTTTCTTTCCTCTATAAGAAGCTCGTATTCCGCTCTTGCATTTTCGTACATAATTCCGTATTTATTCAATATTTTACACGCTGCACAATCCTCATACCTCAAAATCGTTAACAAGATATGTTCAGTACCAATAATCGAACACTTAAATTGCTTGGCCTCGAGATAAGATTGTTTGATAATATTTTCTGTTTGTTTTAATAAGGGCAAATTATTGTTTTCGATTTGTGCAACGGCTGACTTTCCCAACAACACATCTATTTCTGTTTTGATTTGCTTCAAATCAAGCTGAAATTCTTGAATGATATTCACTGCAGTCCCTTCGTTCAACTTAATCAAGCCTAACAAAAGGTGTTCAGCACTGACAAATTCATTACGCAAACGAAATGCTTCTTGCCTACTATAAGACATTAAATCTTTGACTCTTGCTGAAAATTTCGCTTCCATTATTTCAAAAGATTGAAGTATGACACAAATATAATATGAAATTTTTGCGATAGCCTTGTATTTATCCACAATTTATCACCATATATTGTTAGTAAAAACATGATTTTTACCTTAACAAAGGCGCTGTAATTGATTATTTTTGATACTCTTTGAAAAGAGCAATAAATAAAAGTTAATTTTTAGATTGAAAATATGGCTGAAGGAGAAAAAATAATTCAGATTAACATTGAGGATGAAATGAAATCCGCTTACATCGATTATTCGATGTCGGTAATTGTTTCAAGAGCACTTCCAGATGTACGTGATGGTTTTAAGCCAGTTCACAGAAGAGTTTTATATGGAATGCAGGACTTGGGGGTTTATTCAAATAAACCTTACAAGAAGTCGGCAAGGATTGTGGGTGAGGTATTGGGTAAGTATCATCCCCACGGAGATAGTTCTGTTTACGACACAATGGTAAGAATGGCGCAAGAGTGGTCGCTAAGATATCCTTTGGTAGACGGTCAAGGTAATTTTGGATCAGTTGATGGCGACAGTCCTGCAGCAATGAGATATACCGAAGCAAGGTTGAAGAAGATTTCTGAAGAAATGCTCAATGATCTTGACAAAGACACAGTAGATTTTCGACCTAATTTTGACGACAGCTTAAACGAGCCCTCCGTTCTTCCTACAAAAATCCCAAACCTTTTAGTAAATGGTGCTTCAGGTATTGCGGTTGGAATGGCTACCAATATGGCTCCTCACAATTTGTCTGAGGTTATTGATGGCTGTATTGCTTACATTGAGAACAAGAATATTGAAGTAGAAGAATTGTTGAATCATGTCAAAGCACCCGACTTCCCAACAGGAGGAATAATTTATGGTTATGAAGGAGTAAGAGACGCTTTCTTAACCGGTAAAGGCCGAGTTGTGATGAGAGGTAAAGCGGAAATTGAAGACGTTAATGGAAGGGAAACCATCATAGTTAATGAAATCCCATACCAAGTTAATAAAGCGGATTTAATTCGTAAAACAGCTGAATTAGTTAACGATAAAAAAATTGAAGGTATTTCAGATTTGAGGGATGAGTCTGATCGAAATGGAATGCGCATTGTTTTCGAAATAAAGCGTGACGCCATTGCAAATGTAGTACTAAATAAACTATATAAATATACAGCTCTACAGACCTCATTTTCAGTCAATAACATTTGTCTAGTAAATGGAAGACCTGAACTCCTAAACCTGAAGAGTTTGATTTCTAATTTTGTAGATTTCAGACATGAAGTTGTTGTAAGGAGAACCAAATTCGAGCTACGGAAAGCCGAAGAAAGAGCTCATATATTGGAAGGATTAATCATCGCATCTGACAATATAGATGAGGTAATAGAAATCATTAGAGCCTCTTCAAGCCCTGATGAGGCAAGAGAGAAATTAGCAAACAGATTTGGATTATCTGAAATTCAGACAAGAGCGATAGTCGATATGAGACTTCGTGCGCTCACAGGTTTAGAACAGGATAAATTAAGAGCTGAATATGAGGATTTAATGAAGCTAATTGCTGATTTAAAGGACATACTTGACAAGGAAGACCGAAGAATGAAGATTATTAAAGATGAACTTATCGAGGTACAAGAAAAATATGGAGATGAAAGAAGGTCAATCATTGAATATAGCGCAAGTGAAATGAGAATTGAAGACCTTATTGCTGATGAAGAGGTTGTTGTAACTATATCACATGCAGGTTATATTAAAAGGACTAATTTAGCAGAGTACAAGGTTCAGAACAGAGGCGGCATGGGCTCGAAAGGCTCCTCAACAAGAGACAAAGATTTCCTTGAACATTTATTCATAGCAACAAACCACAATTACTTACTAATCTTCACGGAAAAAGGACGATGTTTTTGGATGCGCGTATTTGAAATACCAGAGGGCAATAAAATAGCGAAAGGAAGAGCGATTCAAAATCTTATAAATATACCGCAAGACGATAAAGTTAAAGCCTACGTAAAAGTTCAAGACATTACGGATTCCGAATACATCAATAACAACTTTATTGTGATGTGTACCAAGTCTGGAATAATCAAGAAAACCTCCTTAGAGGCATATTCAAGACCAAGAACAAATGGTATAAATGCAATTACCATTAGAGAGAACGACGAATTACTTGAAGCAAAACTGACCAATGGTAATAATGAAATCGTATTGGCTTCAAGCTCAGGAAGAGCTATCCGATTCAATGAAAAAACGGTAAGACCAATGGGTAGAAATGCTTCAGGTGTAAGAGGTATTAAAATAGATGGTAATACGGAAGAAGTCATTGGGATGATTTGTGTTGAGGATATATACTCTACAATTTTGGTCGTTTCTAGAAGAGGCTACGGAAAACGCACCTATTTAAATGATCCTGAAGATCATGAACCAGTATACAGAATTACCAATCGCGGAGGTAAAGGAGTAAAAACATTAAACATCACAGAAAAAACGGGTAAACTCTTATCAATCAAGAATATAGTGGATGAGGATGATTTAATGATTATTACAAAAAGTGGTGTAACGATTCGAATGAATGTTGACGGCATAAGAACAATGGGTAGAGCAACTCAAGGAGTTAGACTCATCAACTTAAAGGGAACATCCGAAATTGCAGCAATTGCTCGTGTTCCAAGAGGAGACGAGGATGAAGAAACCACTGAATCAGAGGAGCTTGAGGGCAACTCGGAAAACAATGACACGGATTCTGAAGCATAGTCATTACAATTTGGCACAAGATTTGAAATAGGCACATTTATAATTTAATAACATGAAAAAAATAAATTACATTTTAAGTATTCTATGCATTATGACCATAGGATATGTCTCAGCACAGAAAACCAATATTACTGATGCAGCAGTACTTATGAAAAAGTACAATCCTATGGGTGGTGAAAAATCCGTTAAACTTGTAAATGAAGCAAAAGAATTCATTGACAAAGCAGCGGCACACCCAGAAACCTCTGAAAGCATGAAAATGCACTATTACAGAGGAATGATTTATTTCGCATTGGTAGAATTGGAATCAATGAAAGCCATGACAGGAAAGGCTCCGGATGAAGGTATGATGGAAAAATACTCAGAGATATCTAAGGAAAGCTTTTTGAAAGTTGTTAATGACCCGGACAAAAGAAAAGGTTATCAGCAAGAAGCCAAGGGCTTTATCGATACAAGAGTGAAACAATATTGGAATATTGGACTGAGCATGTATGAGTCGAAAAATTATGAGATGGCTATGATGGGATTTATGGGGTCTTACGAGGTTTCGAAATTTATTGGTGTTGATTACGAAGACGCCAAGGTCAATGCAATGGCCATGTTCAATGTCGTTACTGACTCACTTTTAAATGCAGGTGAACTAGATAAAACTGAAGAAATGGCAACTGCTGCTCAGGAAGCTTTTGGTGTAGATATGACCATCTTAACCACTCTAATTAATGTTGCCTTGAAACAAGGAGATAAGGAGAAATCGGAAGGATACATTAATCAAGCGCTGAAATTGGATCCGAATAATAAAGAGTTATATTACATTTTAGGTACATCATATATTGAGTTAAAAGAGAATGAAAAAGCAGAGCAAAACCTATTAAAGGCCATTGAAATCGATTCTATGTATGTAAATGCCCATTCAAACCTTGCGGCTTTATATATGCAATGGAGTCTAGACCTTGCTGATGAGGCACAGGACCTTGACTATAGAGATCCACGAGTTGAAGAATTGAACAAAAGAAAAACCGATTTATTGGTTAAAGCCATCCCTAGCCTTGAAATTATGGCTGTTGAATTTCCGGATAATAAGTCTGTCATAAGAAACTTAGCTCAAGCGTATAGAGCAAGTGGTAACGAAGAGAAATTTCAAGAATGGTACGATAAGCTAAAGAATTAAAAGAAATGCCCGAGAGGGCATTTTTTATTAAAAGATTTTTTCGGACCTCTAACTTTCACTACTTTTGTCGTCGATGAATTTTTTGTATCCAAATATTCTTTGGTTTATTTCACTGATTGCTCTCCCCATTATTATTCATCTTTTTCATTTCCGAAGACATAAAAAACTCTATTTCTCCTCGCTTAAATTCATCAAGACCATAGAGCAAGAGAAGAAAGCCATTAAAAAATTAAAAAACTATCTCATTTTATTGATGAGGGTTTTAGCCATTGTATTTATCGTTTTTGCATTTGCCCAACCCTACACCGGTAGCCTTAGTGACTCAAATACTGGAAATAATAGACTCATTTCCATGTATATTGACAACTCCAATTCCATGAGTGCAAAAGGTTCAAATGGAGAACTACTTTCTCAATCAAAAACCAATGCAAAAGATATCATTCAGCAATTCCCTGGAAATCAAAAGTTTATTATCGTATCAAATGAGTTAAATGGGATACAGCAGCGAACTTTAAGTCAAAATGAAGCCTTATATGAAATTGATCAAATCAACTACACCCCTATTCAAAGAAATATCAACACCATACTGAATTGGCAACATGAAATTTCGCAAAAGGAACTAAACGTAAATCACAATCTCAAAAATTTCAGCTACATACTACTTAGTGATTTTCAACGTGATTTTTTTAAGCTCGGGAACATCAAAAAAGATCTGAAATCGAAATATAATCTGATCCAGTTTACACCTGAAAAAAAATCAAATTGCTTTGTTGACTCCGTTTGGTTTGAAACCCCAATACATCGAATAGACGAAGAAAATGAACTATTCTTTAGAATTGTAAATAAAAGCAACTCTGAAATAATTAACCTAGAAGTTAGTATAGAAACTAATGATTTTACCAAAGACCTTTTCGTAGACATACCCGAAAATAATGAGCTTACAAGCTCAGTTTTGATAAAAAACAGCAGTGTAGGCCAGGTATATGGAAAAATAGAAATTCGAGATCCGATTATGTATTGGGATGATATATTTTATTTCAGCTATAAAATTGAGCCAGAAATTAAGGTACTAATCATCAATGGAGAAGATAACGAAAACTACATATCCAAAGCCCTTTCAACTGAAAGATTTATTCAGGCAGAAGAACTCAATCAAAAGTCCGTGAACCGAAACACCTTTAATGATAAAAGCCTTATCATCCTTAATGGAATCAATGATATATCTTCTGGACTCATCGCTGATATTAACTCCTTTTCAAGTATGGGCGGCTCTGTTTTTATTGTACCCGGTCAAAAGGCCAATAACCCAAACATTAATAAACTGATGAAAATGATGGAACTACCATCTTTTGGAGGTGTTCGGGATATAAAATTGAATGCCAACAATGTTGTCTTTAAAGATCCTTTTTTCAAGAGCATTTTTGAAAAATCTGATGAATCATTGAATTTACCTAATTATCAAAAGATTTATAATTGTGATTACAAAAACAGCTCAGCAATTCCTTTAATGTTTTTGAGAGACGAAAGCCCTGTATTTTTCAAATCATTTAAACGCTCTTTTGCACTTTATTCAGACCTGTCCACAGAATCGAGCAACCTTGTAAATAGAAGTATATTTCCGGTGATATGCCTCCGAATAGCGGAGCTTTCTAAGCGTAATAATTCTTTGTACACTATTATTGGTCAAAGTCAACTAATTCCAATTACAAATGATTATAAATCAGAGACTCCAGTTAAGATTAGAAATAAAAACACTGAATTCATTCCCAAAATAATACAAAATGGATCCTACGAATTCATAGATTTATCAGGGGCTGAAGCTATTGAAAAACTGAAACCTGGTAATTATACCATTGAAGCTGATAAAACCATTGGTTCATTATCACTAAATATTGACCGAAAGGAGTCATCCATTGATTATATGTCAATTGAAGGGATTGCAAAAGCTTTAAAGTCCAAGAAGCTAAAAAACATCGAAGTTGACCAATTCTCAAAAAAGTTCGACATCAAAAAAATAAATCTCAATCTTCCTCAGGAATATTGGCGGATTTGTATATTTATTGTAATAATATGCATCGTTTCAGAAATATTAATATCCAAACTTTGGAAAAACTAATTCATGAAAATTTTAATTAAACAAGCCAAAATTATCGATTCATCATCCAAGTTTAATGGTGAAGTTAAAGATGTACTTATTGTAAATGGAAAAATCGAAAACATCGGGAGTAAACTTTCATCTTCAGATAAAAAAACGATTGAAGTGAGCTCCAAAAACCTCCATTTATCAAAGGGCTGGATTGACTTAAAATCTCATTTTTGTGATCCTGGAAATGAATATAAAGAAACACTTTCAAGCGGCCTAGACAATGCAGGAGCGGGAGGCTTTACAAAAGTTGCTGTTTTACCCTCGACTGATCCTGTTGTCGATCACAAATCATTAATCGAATACATTCTCAGAAAATCAGAATCGCATGCGGTAGATACCATCCCCATGGCGTGTATCACAAAATCCATGGAAGGAAAAGAGTTATCTGAGATGAATGACCTTAAGAATGCTGGTGCTGTTCTTTTTTCAGATGATATGAATACGCCGAAAGCGCAGGTTTTAACAAACGCACTATTGTATGGAGGTAATCATAATTGTAAAATTATTGTAAACTCATTTAATCATTCTCTATCGAAAGGAATACAAGTGAATGAAGGACTAGCCTCAATAAAAACCGGATTGAAAGGAGATCCTGAAATATCTGAAGTCATTGAAATTGAAAAACATATTCGATTAATTGAATACACCGAAGGTTCGTTGCACTTAAGTGGTATTTCTACCAAAGAGGGTGTGGAACTTATTCGTACCGCAAAAAAGAAAGGATTAAATCTTACAGCTGATGTTCATGTAATGAACCTCTGTTTTAATGAGGAAAAAGTATTAAACTTTGACACTGCATTTAAAACACTGCCGGTTTTAAGGGATGAAAATAATGTAACAGCTTTATGGAAAGCTGTGGAGGATGGAACAATAGATTTTATAGTATCTGACCATAGACCTGCCGTCAAAGAAGACAAGGAACGAGAATTTGAATACGCAAGCTTTGGCACACCTCAGCTTCAAACCATGTTCTGTGCATTGAACTCTCAAAATAAAATGAGTATTGAAAAATTAGTTGAAGTCTTATCTGATAAAACGAGGGTTTTTCTCAAATACAGTGCGTTCTCAATTGAAAAAGGTAATCAAGCAGAACTTACCTTATTTGATCCCTCTCTGGATTTCGAATTTGATTCAAAACAAAAGAAAGAGAATCAATTATACTCTCCTTTTATGAATGAAAAATTAAAAGGAAAAGTTTTGGGTGTAGTCAATAACAATAAACTCATCTTAAATCACTGATTTTGTCGAAAAAAGCCTTCATAAAAGAGTTTCTTAAAAAGAAAAAAATGATAGGCTCTGTAGTTCCCAGCTCAAAATTTTTATCAAAAAAAATGTTAGACCATTTAGACTTCAGTTTCGCTGAATTTGTTGTAGAATTAGGTCCTGGAACTGGAGTATTTACCGATAGAATTATCGAAAAGCTTGGTAAAGACTCTACTTTACTGGTAATCGAACTTAATGATACATTTTATAAAGACCTTAAGAGTAGAATTACAGATAAAAGAGTACATATAAGAAAAGGTTCAGCCTCAGATCTTCAGAAATTCATGAATGAATTAAATATATTGCAGGCAGATTTTATTGTTTCTTCACTTCCGCTTGCGATGATTCCCGATATTTTAAGAAAACGTATTATTATAGAGGTGAATACTCAATTAAATAATCAAGGTGAATTTATCCAATTTCAATATAGCCTGCAATCCTTTAAATTGTTTAAAAAAGTTTTTAATAAAGTTTCGGTCAGACCCTGCTTATTTAATATGCCTCCTGCATTTGTCTATTCATGTAAAAAAAATTAGGATTTATAATTATCTTCGCAAAAAATTTCGCTCATGCTTAATGTTCAAAATCTATCATTGCAATTTGGTAAAAGAGTACTTTTTGACGAAGTCAATCTTAAATTTGTTAACGGCAACTGCTACGGAGTAATTGGTGCAAATGGAGCAGGTAAATCCACCTTTTTAAAAATTCTTACTGGTGAACAAGATCCCACAACGGGTCATATTAATCTGGAACCCGGAAAAAGAATGGCTGTTTTAAAACAGAATCATTTTGAATTTGACAAAGAGCCTGTATTGCAAACCGTAATCATGGGACATAAACGCCTTCATGAAATTATGGTAGAAAAGGATGCCATATATGCGAAACCAGATTTTAATGAGGCGGATGGAATGAGAACAGGAGAACTCGAAGCTGAATTTGCAGATTTGGAAGGATGGAATGCAGAAACTGATGCTGCATCTTTACTGAGTAACCTAGGCATTGATGAGTCAAAGCATTACTTGAACATGGAGGATTTATCAAGTGACCTAAAAGTAAGAGTTCTATTAGCACAAGCACTTTTCGGTAATCCTGACGTACTCATTTTAGATGAGCCCACCAATGATTTGGATATTCATACTATTTCGTGGCTTGAAGACTTTCTGCTTGAATTCAAAAACACGGTCATTGTAGTTTCACACGATAGACATTTTCTAGATACGGTATGCACGCATATCTGCGATATTGACTTTTCCAAGATTAATATTTTCACGGGTAACTACACTTTCTGGTATCAATCTTCTCAATTGGCCTTAAAACAAAGGTCGGATAAAAACAAAAAAGCAGAAGAGAAGAAAAAAGAGCTTATGGAGTTTATCTCAAGGTTCTCCGCGAATGCCGCAAAATCAAAACAGGCCACAAGTCGACGGAAAATGCTCGATAATTTAGATATTGAAGAAATCAAACCTTCTTCAAGAAAATATCCGGGTATTACATTTCACCAAGAACGAGATGCCGGTAATCAAATTATATCCATATCAAATCTGAAGAACTCGACTCCTGAAGGTGTTTTATTTGAAGATGTCAATTTAATTGTGAACAAGGGTGATAAAATTGCATTTATCTCAAAAAACAGTAATGCACTGACGAATCTCTTCGAAATACTGAATAATAAATTGAAAGCTGATAACGGTGAAATAGCGGTTGGTACTACAATTAAGTCAGCTTATTTACCAAATGATAATTCAGCTTATTTCAATTCCAATGAAAGCCTTATCGATTGGCTACGAAAATTTGCAGAAACAGAAGAAGAGAGAGAGGATATATATTTAAGAACATTTTTAGGCAGAATGTTATTTACAGGTGAGGAAGCCTTGAAATCATCAAATGTGTTATCGGGAGGCGAAAAAGTGCGTTGTATGCTCTCTAAAATGATGCTTGCTAAGGGAAATCTACTTTTCATGGATGAGCCAACAAATCACCTTGACCTTGAATCGATTACCGCTTTAAATAACGCGATGTCAGAATATAGAGGAACCTTACTCTTCACATCTCATGACCAACAACTTGTAAATACTGTTGCCAATAGGATTATAGAGATCACACCAAAAGGCACTATTGACAAAATGATGAGCTATAATGAATACCTTAAAGACAATAAAGTCATTGCATTAAGAGAACAAATGTATGCCTAAAACTAAATTTAAATTATCTGCTCCCCTACCTCATCAGCAATATTTACATATTGAACTCTGCGTAAATACAAGTAATAGGCAAACTGAAATTTATCTTCCTACTTGGAGGCCTGGTCGATATGAATTGGGAAACTTCGCCAAAAACATTAGAGCTTTTAAAGTATTTGATCAAGAAAACAACCCCCTTTTGATTGAAAAAAAATCAAAACATTGCTGGTTAGTAGATTCTGCGAATACAAAACAGTTGCGAATCCAGTATCAATATTATTCAGCAGAGCTAAATGCGGGATCAACATTTGTCGGCACAGATCAACTTTATATGAATCCAGTAAATTGTCTAGTGTATACAACTGAACAATTTAATAATCCAATACAGATTGACTTTGAAATTCCGAAAAATTGGCTTGTCGCTACTAGCATGGAATTGATAAAAAATAAATCATTTGAGGTAAATTCATTTGATGAGCTTTTTGATTCGCCTGTAATCTGCTCACCAAATTTGGTTGAAAAAACATATGAATTAGATGGCCATAACTTTCATATATGGTTCAATGGCCTATTAAATATCCAATGGGACAAAATTATCCAAGACTTTGAACAGTTCACAAAAAAACAAATTTCAGATTTTGGAGAATTTCCCGTTAAAGATTTTCATTTTTTAATTCAAACACCAAATTATCCGCTCTACCATGGTGTAGAGCATTTAAAGAGTACCGTAATTGCCTTAGGACCAAAATATGATGTTTTTGGGAGCCTTTATTCAGAATTACTAGGTGTTTCTTCTCATGAGCTATATCATGTATGGAATGTCAAATCAATTCGTCCAAGCGAAATGAAGCCTTATGATTTTCAAAGTGAAAATTATTCAAAGCTAGGTTATGTCTATGAAGGAGTTACCACATATATGGGAGATCTGTATCTCCTGAAAAGTGGTGTATTTAGTCTTGAAGAATACCTCAAAGAGTTAGAAAAACAGTTTCAAAAACATTTCGATAATCATGGAAGATTTAATTATTCTGTTGGTGATTCATCCTTCGATACTTGGCTAGATGGATATGTAAAGGGCGCACCGGGAAGAAAGGTTTCCATTTATGTCGAAGGATGCTTGCTGGCATTTGTTACTGATTACATGATTCGCAAAGCATGTAAAAATAAGGTAGGTTTAGAAGGAGCCATGAAGCAGATGTATTATCATCCAGAAATTGTAAAAAATGGATATCAGGAATCTACCTATCGTGAAATATTGGAAAATGTTTCTTCGATTTCATTTGATAAGTTATTTGAGAACTATTTGAATGGACTGCATTCATATGAAAGTATATTAATTGAAGCATTGGACTATTTTGGATTGGAGCTAGTAAAAAACTCTTCTCCTTCTTATTCCGAATCTGTACTTGGTATAAAATCAATCTACCAAAATGGAAAAATCAACATTATTGACATCTTCCCTGGTAGTCCTGCGGACATGAGTGGATTATCAATCGGAGATGAAATAATTGGAATTAACGCTACTCAACTCAATAACAATTTGGACAAATGGTGCCGATACTATGACCAGAACGGTATAAAACTGCACATTTCTCGAAAGCAACAAATGATGATTTTTGAGATGCCTACTTTAAATCGAAGCTTTTATCAAACGATTAAAATACAATCCTTAAAAGAGATAAGTAAAAATCAACTAAAAGCTCGTCAGGCCTGGGGTTGTTTAGGTGAACGATAAAAAGTATATATCAATAAAGGCAATAAGGTAAGATCTAAAATAAGAGCAATAAATAAAGTCATACTCAGTAGGAGCCCCATGTTAAAGGTTCCCATAAATGTCGAAAATAACAGCAGCAAAAAACCTGAGCACAAAACAAGAGTCGTAAGAATCATTGCTTTACCGGTGACAACAAAAGAATGTTTTAAGGCATCTCTTACGGATTTACCCTTCATGAGCTCGAATTTAAATTTTCCCAAGAGATGTATGGTATCATCAACAGCGATCCCAAAAGCAATGGTGAAAATAATGGAGGTACTAGTTTTAACCTCTATACCCAAATAGCCCATTACCGCTGCAATAAAAATAAGCGGGATGGTATTCGGGATAATGCTTATAATTACCATCCGAATAGACTTGAAAACAAAACCCATGATTACTGAAACCACTCCAATCGAAAGAAGTAATCCATATATTAGACTATTTGATAAGTATCTAATATTCTTATCCAATAAAAAAGCAGAACCAGTTACCCGAACCTCAATAAACTTAAAATTCCTTTTGTTTACGTATTCTAAAAATCTATTGGTCCGACCTGTAACGTAATTATTTCCTTTATCAGGGATAGTTCCTTGAATCCTAGTGACAGTTTCAGTTGAATCAAGAAAAAGATTTAAAAGTTTACCTTGTTCTGACATTTTCAAAAAACGTCTATATCTCTTGATATCACGCTTCTTTTTGGGGAGCTTAAAATATTTCTTATTCCCTAAATGTGAGGAACGATTCAATACCTTGATTGACTGAATTAAAGAGGTCTTTAGCTCCATTCCAAAGGAATCTTCCAAATAGGTTTCAACTTCCTCAATCTCTTTTAATACATTTTGATCCCAGACATTCAAAGAGGTATCTGTTACCGTAACGGCTAGCTCAAAAGGACGATATCCCCCATAGTGTTTTTCAAAATATCCGAAATCCTTTTTCACAGGATCGGAATCCTTTATATCATCCATAATCAAATTATCCGACTCCAGATGAGACATGCCGTATACAGCTAGCACAATAAAAATAAAAGAAGCACCCCAAACCTTTTTTTTGTTCCCCATTACCCACTCAAAAAAATCTGGTAATAATTTAAACCATATGGACTGTTTTTCTTTCGTTATTATTTTTGGAGAAGGAAAGTAATAAAACAGGATAGGCAACATCAGTATTGAAAGGAAAAAAGCCAGAAGAACGCCAATACCTATTATCAAACCAAACATTTTTACTGGCTGTACATTAATAAAATAAAGTG
The DNA here is from genome assembly GCA_003331365.1 of Flavobacteriales bacterium. Taxonomy (GTDB): domain Bacteria; phylum Bacteroidota; class Bacteroidia; order Flavobacteriales_D; family Crocinitomicaceae; genus UBA952. Next base: position 22,156 of record QOQC01000002.1, read on the forward strand.
AGAAAAATCCTACTGAAGTTGTTACTGAGGTTAAAAAAGTTGAAAAACCAACTTCTTTTATGGTCGTTTTAATCGCCTCAAACTTTGTCAATTCATCTCGAAGGGCGTCCATATACCTTGAAACCAAATGAATCACATCTGACATCGCCACTACGAACATAATTGACGGTAAGGTGGTCAAAAGAATATTCATTGGACTGTTAAACAAGCCCATGCCACCCAATATCCATAACAAGGATGATAGAATAACAATCTGCGGCAAAATAATTCCCCAACCAGATCTAAATGCAATGAACAAGAAAAGAATCACAAGAATGGCACTTAAACCCATAAAAAGTAGTAATTCCTTATTCATCTTCTGAATGTAATACTGTTGACCAACAGCAGTACCCGCCAAATGAGTTTCATCAAATGAAAATTCATCCAATTTTGAACGAAGCACATTTACAAGTTTCTCACTTTTTTCACGAGAAAGATCATTCTCGTGTTTAATAAAAATACAAACTGATTTTGCATCCCTAGCAATCAGGGTATTTACAAGTTCTTTACTATTATAAATCCTTGTTGAATCCTCAATTAATAGTTCTTTTATTGAAGCTGATGAGTCTGTCCACTGACTAAAATTAACATAGGGTTTTTTAGAGCTACCTCCACCCTGATATAAATAAACTTCATCTTGATTTGTAATTGAACGAACGGCATCAACATATGGAAGATCACTTTCTAATGACTTGGTCAGCGAATCAAGTTCAAATAGAAAGTCAGTCTCAAAAACACCATTCTTATTTTCAATTGCGAGCAGTATAAAATTATTATCAAACTCAAATTGCGCTCGATGTTTGTAAAAGAAATCTGCATCTTCATCTTCTGCAGGAAAAAATTTCTCAAAATCATAATCAAATTGTAAGTTCCTAACCTCAAAGCCCAATAATACGGTGACACTTATGAGAACAACGGCGAGTACCTTTGTCCATATTGAAAAACTTTTTTCTTTGAGAAATTTCATAATGACGTGGCAAAAGTATTGTTTTCAAAGAATAAAGAGAATAAATCTCAATAATATATTCACTATTTAGCAATTCGAGATTACAGTAAACAATTTTACGTTAATCGGGGACAGATGAATAAAAATTACTAGGAAAATTAACCAAAAATAAGCACTTTTTCGCCCTGGTAACAGCAGTATAAAGCCACCTTAAATATGACTTAGCTTGCATTGATTTCGGAATAAAAGAACCATCTATATAAACATGCGACCATTGCCCTCCTTGGGCCTTATGAACGGTTGAAGCATATCCGTATTTTACATGTACTGCATTGAAGTAGGCATTATTCATCACCTCTCTATATCGCATCTGTTTATTATTTATATGGAAATAGTCCTTCTCGATTTCATAAAATAAAGCTTTCATTTTTTCTCTTCCCAATGATGCCGTATCTATATTTAAGGTTTCTACAAGAACAATTATTTCTTTACTTTCAATATCTGGATAAGTTGGAAATGAAACTTCCATTCGTATAAAGTCCCTATTATATATGCTTTCATGCTTTATGATTCGTTCAACATATAAAAGTTCACCGTTGGCGAGAAAACCCATTGGAGATGTTGGGTTGATCCAAAAATAATTGTTTTTAATAATCAATAAAGTTTCTCCCTGATCAATGATTCCATCTCTAAAAAAAAGTGTCGTTCTAATTCCCGAATTCCATTGATTGGCTTGCTTATTTGAGAGGGTCAATACAATTGTGTTTTCGATTCCAACTTTTTCATATGAATTCTCTAACTCCTCATGAACTTCATAGCCTTTAAGCCTTATTGTATTTTTATCTAAATAACTAAAAACAGGTGGCGTCAAATCATTTAAACTTCTTAGCAGTGTAGCATTTTTCAAAATAGAAGAAAACTCATCGGTCCGATGTGTCTCGTCTAACTTGCATTCCATAATCTCCATTGTCGGAAATAATTCCTGTAACGATTTACCTTGTAATGCTGGGGAAAATTCCTGCCCAACAGGCGGAAGCTGGCCCGAATCTCCAATAAATACCAATTTGCAATCCTCTGCACTAAAAACAAAATTTAGCAGGTCTGTAAAAACATCTTCTTGAGAATCAGAATATGAAGATAACATTGAAGCCTCATCAACAAAAAAAATGGTATTCTTGAAAGTATTTTTGACTGGAGTTAATCTCTTTATCTCTTCCAACTGATTTCCTCCAAAATAGATCTCTTTGTGGATGGTATGAGCCTTTTGTTTACAATAGTTTGCAAGTACTTTAGCAGCTCTCCCCGTTGGCGCCAATAAACGCGTATTATAACCCTTATTTTTGACTCCCTTATTGAGTAGCGATGTTAAACTTGATTTTCCTGTACCCGCATAACCTGATAGAATGAATATTTTTTTTGCTAAAGAGGGACCCAAAAACAACTCAAAAGACTTAATAGATCGAACTTGATCTGCAGATAGGTCAAAATTAGAAATAGAGTCTACATAACTGAAAAAAGAGGAATCATTCAATGTTAAATCTGGGTTTTAAAAAATACTTTTGCTTTAAGCTCTATAAAATTAAATATTGTAGATTTGTATTTGTCAAAAAACAAGATTTATTATGCAAAACTTCTCAGTGCTACTTAAAAAGTATTCTGTTCCTTTTTTATTCAGTGTATTAGGTATTGTGCTTATTGTTGTAAGCCTAGTTACAGAACAACCTTTTGAATTCATTTTAGCTTCGATTATTATTTTAATCTGCTCTATATTTTTATTCTTGACTGTTTCAGGATCTGTTTCAAATAAGATTACCAATATGATTGGAGGAGTATCTTTGGTGCTAGCTGCTTATGCATTTTATACCGCCTTAAGCTCCGTAGGTTCATCTATTCAGCACAACAATGACTATGCCTTGATGAAAGGATTGGCTATCAGAAACTTGAAAGATGTTCAAACAGCTCAAAAAGAATACGAAAAAAAATATGATGTTTTTGCTGCTGATTGGAACACCATCATAAACTTTATTGAGAATGATAGTATTGCTGATATTGTTCGGAAAGGTTCTGTTCCAAATCGTAAAATCACAGAAAAAGAACGAGATTATTTGATTCCATTCGGTTTATATAAAAAGGGCCAGGCTATTGATAATAAAATGACGGATTTAGAGGCTTATTATCTATCGAAGTCGGATATTTGTCCACCCGAGCTAATGACCTTCAAAAGAGATACTGTAATGGTATCTTTTATAGAAACTACTTTCACAAAAAATAGAGGTTACCTGACAGAGCGAGAGCAAAATAACTATGGTGAGTTTGATGCCAAAAAATTGCGTTATATCCCATTCACAAATGATAAGGTAGAATGGAATATTGATACTGTCATGAAGCCTTCAGGCACTGATACAGTTTGCTTTTTTCGTCTTGAAGGAATTCTACCAATCCCAGTAAATGAGGGAGCCAAAGCAGATGAAATCATGGCTTTAGGTAGTATGTTGGAATTCAACCTTTCAGGAAGTTGGGAGGACGAAGAAACTGAACAAGAGATTCAAATAAAGAAATAAGGAGTCTTTGGTATCTCAAAAAGATATTCATTCCACATATTTCCTTTTTTATAATTTTAATACATGGCTCAATCGATAATCTTTTACGACGAAAAAAAAATCTTTTTTTTCGATGGAAAATCGAACAAAGAGCTTATCGAACCATTACAAATTGACTCATTTAACAAGTTTGTATCTAGCCGACTTTTAAATTTAATTCAATCGAATATTATTGATAAGGGATTGGAAATTAAGGCTGTAATATCAGACTCTAGAGATGTATTTTTAATCCCAGATGAACTCTATAATTCCTCTAAAAGAGAAGAATTTTATAAACTTAATTATTCCAACATCCCCGCAGGAAAAACAATTAAAGAACAAAGTATTAGCATGTTAAATGCAACACTCATTTATTCATGTAAAAAATGGTTTCATGATTTTTTTGAACATCACTTTAAGGAAACTCCTATTCTTAACAGATCAGCCTTACATCTAAAAAAAACACTTTCGAATAGGGAAAGTATGAGAGACATTCATATCATTATTAAGAATGATACTTTTGATATCATTAAACTTAAAAATAAAAATCTTCATTCCTTTAACAGTATTGAGTATACATCAATAAATGATATCATATACTTCTTAATTGGTCATATTGAAAAACTTAATATTGAAAATCCTTCAATAAATGTATTTGGGAAAATGACTCAAATGGAAGAAATAAAGAAGATTACGAGTAAAATGGATTCATTGAAAAATAATGAATACAATTTTAATTCGAATTTAAACTACTTAGAACTCATCTCGTGAGAATCATAAGTGGATTCCTAAAAGGTCGAAGAATCAAAGAATTGAAAGGTTTTCATTCAAGACCGACAACTGATTTTGCAAAAGAAGGCCTATTTAATATTCTTGAACATTCCACTGTAATAGATGGCGCTCTAATTCTTGACCTTTTTACTGGGACCGGCAATATCTCTTATGAATTTATTTCAAGAGGAGCTAAAACGGTCTTCTCTGTAGACTCAAATTACGCCTCAGTGAAATTCGTAAAAAAAACCAGTAAATTTTTAAATATCTCCAATACCTGTCATCAAATCGTTAAATCTGATGCTATCAAGTATTTGAATACTTGTGAGTTGGACTTCAATATCATTTTTGCAGATGCACCATTTGAATACAGTGATTATGAGGGTTTAATTGATACTGTAAAAACGAAATCAAAACTGAAAGCAAATGGTGTTTTAATCGTAGAACATTTCAAAAAAGTAGACCTAAGTAATTTAAATGGATATCAAAAATCACATATGTTTGGGAATGTCTGTTTTAGTTTTTTTAACTTTGAGTAGCATGCGAAGAATAGCTTTATTTCCTGGATCATTTGACCCTTTTACAAAAGGACATGAATTTATTGTCTCACAAAGTCTAGAAATATTTGATGATCTTATTATCGGTATTGGCGTTAATACAGAGAAAAAATATCTTTTTGATATAGAGAAAAGAATTAGCCATATTGAGCAACTGTACGCAGGAAATAAGAGAGTTTCGATTCAAGCATATGAAGGCCTTACGATTGATCTATGTGAAAAGCTCTCTGCTTCTCATATTATCCGAGGCCTTAGGAATACCATCGATTTCGAGTATGAGAAATCGATTGCACAAATGAATCGATCCATGTCGGATATAGATACCGTATTTATATTAACCAATGAGCAATTGAGTCATATTAATTCGTCAATTGTTAGAGAAATCTATAAAAACAATGGTGATATTTCTTTATACGTAACTCACCCCCAAATACTCGTTTAGAATGTGGCATCATTTATGCAAAACAATGCGTATGAGAATCCTGCTTCTTCTTTTTCTTTCTTACCCTATTTCAGGAATGTCAAATACAAAAATATTTGGCTCTGCCCCCAATGCCATCAATCAATATGTATATGTTAGTGGAATCGAAGATTATTTAACGAACACCGAATCAATAATTTATACCACTTCTGTGAATGAAAAAGGTCAGTTCTTGATTGAGCTAAATAATTCTGGCATAGAAGAAGTTGTCATTAGAATTAAGAACTCCTATGCGCATTTATATGTTCAAAACGATACCAAATATTATATAGAGTTCCCCGAAGAGTCTATAGATGCAATCAACTATTTTTCTGGAAGTGAAACAGAAATTTTGTTTTTTAATTTAGACAGTACTGACATCAATTATAAAATTCTCGGGTTTGAAGCCTGGATGGATGATGTCATGGCAGACCTATACATTTTGAAAGATGTCGAGTCAACAAAATTTATTGATGGTGTATTAAAGTTTAAGGCAGAAGTACAAAAAGAATATGCAAATGATACTTCCATGTTCTTTAAAGATTATGTACGATATTCTCTTGGAAAAACGATAGACAACATCTACTATTTTGGAGCACCATCTAAAGAGACTAAATACGATTTTTTCATAAAAAACAGCCCTGTTCTTTATAAGAATTCCGCTTATATGGGTTACATAAATGACTTTTATGATCAATACCTTTTTCAATTAAATAAAGATATTAGAGACCCATTAATTCAATCCATATACAATAGCAGCGCTCCAAATATGCTACAAGCGATTTCATTTGATAGTCTTGTTCCTAATATTGAATTGACGGAGTTGGTTGCGCTCAAAATCATTCAACAGGAATACAATTCCAATAGGCTACCAAAAAATAATCTGATCTCGATTACAAATCAGATTAGAATGAACACGACAAATACACAAAGTGAAATCATAGCTGAAAATCTGATAGAACAATTTTACACCCTCATTGAAGGAGACCCATTCCCCATAATGAAGCTGACAGAAGAAATAGAACTCAAACCGGCTAAAAACAGGTACCTATACATTCATTTTTTTGATCCAGAAAATCCAAACAGTTTATCTGAAATACTGGCATTAAGAAGGTTGTATGAAAAGTACAATAGCCATATTGACTTTGTTACCATTTATCTAAACCAGAGAACCGAAACAAGTGTCTTCGCTCAAAGAGTAATTTCAGGGATAAAATGGGAGTATTATGCACTTGACTATGGTCATGTTATTTGGAAATCGTTGAATATAGGGTCTTTTCCTTATTATATTCTTGTAAAAGACAACTTAGAAATAAAAGGATTACCAGCCCTAGGACCAACACCAAATGGTGTCTATGAAACAATCGAAAGAACATTTCATGATATAAAACAAGGAAAAGGTTAATTACTCTATCTCTGCAGACAAACCATTTTGCGTCAATGCATTCTGCATTTTTCTCAAAATGGTAAGCTTTCCACTTTTGATATTACATTTTCCCCTATTATGAACCAACCAAGCACATTGTTCAGCTTGAACAACATCATGCTGACAGATACGAATCAAGCAATTAATAACATGATCAAATGTATTAACATCATCATTGTACAATACCAATGAATAAGAATTGGATATTTGCTTTTTAGATTTTTGTTCTTGCTCTGTTTTGGTTGTATATTCCATATGGATTACTTTACTAATTCATTCAATTCATCAATTAAGTTTGAACGCTCTAGTTCACTACTCAAATAGAAAACGACGTGTTGTATTCCGTTGAAAACAACGAAACTAAAGGTTTTGTTGGATCGAAGTAACCAGTTTGCAAGCTTTCCTGGTATCTTGTCTCCAATTTCCACCTCATATTCAAAAAGTTCATTAGTTTCAAACAGCTTTTCTTCCATGCCTTTCATGTAAAAGGACATAATGGGAGTAATCTTAGCTTTATTCAAAATAGCAGATTTAATTAACGAATTTTCTTTATGATAATTAAAGAGAGCCACCCTGTTAAGGCGCTCTATTGTACTTTCGTCAAACACATCTGATTGCAATTCATAAGAAACAAATTCATCTTTAATAGTTGATTCCTTTACTCTTATTATAGGAATTTGAATTCGATTCTTTTGAGATTCAGTAGAGGTATTCGATTGACTACTTTGCTTTTCTTTTATTAATTCTGTGGACTCCATGGATATCACAGGCACAGTAGTCGATTCTTTTTCAAAAAGGATACTGTTTCCTTTTTCATTTAAAAGTGCTTTAGATTTTTGAATTGAAATTCGCTCACCATTATAAAATGCAACAATAAATGCATCAGAAATACCTAAAGAGACTACCTCTTTTTGCCTTTCCCTTGCCTCATCAATTGATTCGAATTTTCCGGAGGAATATCTGTAAAGACCGGAAGATAAATAATAATTTAATTCCTGAAGCTGAGTCAATTCACCAGCTCTTATTTTTCGATTGAATGCTCCAACCTGAACAGTATAAAACAATCCACTTACATTGACACCACTTACTACTTGAGACCCATGCTGTTCTATTCGCAATTGTTGATTGGTATTATTAGATTTAGTATTATCGGTATTTTCATTGTTTACAAGGCTGCCATTTTCTTCGGCTCTGGAGGATTCACCACCAGACCCGGAAGAGGAAATAGTAGCATTTGAATTTTCAGCATTTATGGCAATCAATTCATTTCTGTTTGAAGCTACACATGTACCATTTCTTTCATGTTCTTTTCCTTTCCAAAATGTCAATCGTTCATCATTACAATAGGATACAACAAAAGCATCTGAATAACCAATTGACCTTATTGTTTTTTGTGCACCCAAAGCGTCTGAACTATTATTAAAATAGCCAGCCATATATACAATTAATCCGTTATTCAGTTTTTGCCCAGAAACTGGAGTAAATTCGCGATATACATCTTCTCTCACTGGTCTTCTGAAAGCTCCTACTTGCACTCTAAAATTCAATCCTGATGGATTAGATTCAAAAATTGGTAAAGTTTCCGTATTTCTTTCAACAACCTCTTCTTCAAGCATAGCAAAGCTATTTCTATCAGAATTTAAAGGCTGATACACCTCAAGAATTGATTGATTAATCCTAGATGAGGATGAAAGGTTATTATTTGATAGAGAATTGTTTACATAAGATTCAAAAATTTCGGACGAGTCTATGGATTTCATCTCTTCCACCAATGAAAGAATATCATTGGATAACCTTTTTCGTTTTCTTTCACTTACAAACTGAAAAGCATTTTCTTCACTTTCGGTGATTGACTTTTCTGATTCATTTCTTTTTTCGTTATCTAGTTTAACCAGCTCTTCAAGTTGTAGAGAGAGTAGCGCTCTTTTTTCCACATAACTCTTAAAGGAATTTGATTCTATAAAATTATTGTCAATAAAGTCATCAGTAGATTCAAGTTCATCGCCAATTCCCGAGATAACTTCATTTATATCATTAGTATTTCTTAGACTTTTATCCTGGTTTATGTACACTTCAGGATTTATCTCCCCTCTGAATAAATACTCAAATGTTTCAGAATCTTCCAGCTGAACAAGTTGTTCCTTTCGCTCACTTATACCCTCCTTAAGATAGGTAATGGCATCTTGAATATCTGACAGCTTTTGAATTAATTCTATTTGGTCATTAGTTAGGTCCGAACTATTAATATTTTGTCTTAAAGACTCATCAAGCTCAAACATCAACAACTCATTTTCAACTAATAAATCTTCTAACAAAAGAAATTCATCTTCAATTTTGTCTCGATTTTTTACATAATCATAATAGGCATTACTTTTTCGAATTTCATTTGTAGAATTATCCTCTACAGCTGAATATTTTATATCAATATTATTTTTTGAAAGCGTCTTTAATTCCTCGAGCTCAATTTGCAACATATCTTTCTTTCGCTCATTTGCATCAATTAATTTTGAAATGAGTGATTTAACATTAGAAGAAGAAGCTTGATCAAGCTTCATTTTCAAATCTCGTTCTTTGAATTCCAATTCACGTAATTGTGCTTCTATATTACTTTTTCCTTCAAATTTCACATTTGAATATTTGCGTTTAATCTCAAGATATTTGTTTTCAATTTTCTCATTTGCTATTGCTATATCAAGTTCTTTTTGAAAATACGCTTTTAAATTCTCCTCATTTGCTTGAACTATATCTCTTTCGTCTATCTTTTCCGAAGATGGATCTCTCATATTTTCCTCCAAAACCAATGAGGTCAAATATTCAACTGTCTTACTGTTTTCCTGAATAAATTGATCATCTTGATCAACTTTTTCGGTTTCTGAAGCTATTATCTCTGTTGGACTCTCCTCTTCTTTGGTATCGATGGTTTCTGCTATGGTTTCGCTAGACTCCTCTTCAACTAGATCTTCTGACCTCGAATCAGTAGCTACAACAGTTTCTTCTTCATTCCCTTCAATTTCGGTAGCAACTACCTCTGTTGAGCGCTCCTCTTCTCTAGTTTCGATGGTTTCTGCTATGGTTTCGCTAGACTCCTCTTCAACTAGATATTCTGACCTCGAATCAGTAGCTACAACCGTTTCTTCTTCATTCCCTTCAATTTCGGTAGCAAGGACCTCTGTTGAGCGCTCCTCTTCTTTGGTTTCGATGGTTTCTGCTATTGTCTCGGTAGACTCCTCTTCAACTAGCTCTTCTGACCTCGAATCAGTAGCTACAACCGTTTCTTCTTCATTTCCTTCAATTTCGGTAGCAAGCACCTCTGTTGAGCCCTCCTCTTCGATGGTTTCAATGGTTTCTGCTATGGTTTCGGAAGACTCCTCTTCAACTAACTCTTCTGACCTAGAATCAGTAGCTACAACCGTTTCTTCTTCATTCAATTCAATTTCGGTAGTAAGTACCTCTGTTGAGCTCTCCTCCTCTCTGGTTTCGATGGTTTCTACTAATGTCTCGGTGGACTCCTCTTCAACTAACTCTTCTGACCTGGAATCAGTAGCTACAAACGTTTCTTCTTCATTCCCTTCAATTTCGGTAGCAAGGACCTCTGTTGAGCGCTCCTCTTCTTTGGTTTCGATGGTTTCTGCTATTGCCTCGGTAGACTCCTCTTCAACTAACCGTTCTGAATCGATATTGGGTACAATAGAAGCCAAATTTTCATTTACTTCAATAATCTCCGAGATATTATTTTCTGAAACCTGAATAAGCTCGCTAAGCTCTTCATTCAACTCAAGATCATTTTCATCAGCATGTATATTTAATTGTTCAATAAATTCTGCTTCTAATACAACCAATAATGAATCCTTAATAGTTTGCGGAAATTGGGACGAGGCAATTTTAGTTATATCATCTTCTCTATCATCAGTTATAATCTCCAGCTCTTCCTGCTTTTCAATTTCTTTGTTATTAAATATTTCATCCGCGTAAAATTTAGTTTTTTCCTCTTCTGCGATTAATAGATCAGTACTATTCATTTCGCTTTCAATACTCGAATCAGTTTCAATAAGTGTTAGATTCAACAAAGATTCTTTTGAAAGGATAATTTGTTCAGCAAGTTCTTCCCTTTCGAGTTCAAGATTCTTTTTCTTTTTTTCCTTCTTTGAAATATTAATCTCAACCATGGTTATAGAATCAGAAATTAACTTCCATTCTTCAATGGTTTTAGCTGCAAGAAGCTTTTTATTCAAATTATTGAGTGTATTTTCTTCACTCAAAACCTCATCTTTAGCATTTGCGATTAATTTTTCCTTATTTTCAAATTCCTTCTCAAGCTGACCTTGTTTTTCCCTTGCCATTTCCGGAATGGAGGGAACCATGGGCTCAAAGCTTTCTGGCGCTTTATAACTGCTTATAAGAGTGCTTACCGAATCGAGCTTTCCATTGTATTTATTTTCACTTATAGCCTTGTTAACCGAAGAAATCTCCTCGTAATTACGATTCAGCTGCCCATCACTTGGGAATTTATCAAATAACTCCGTTTGGTCATCGAAATTCTCAATGAGTGCTTTGCGTTTCACATAAGACTCCCTGAGTTCTATTTGCAATTTTCCTTTCTCATTTTCATCCTTGGAGTCTAATTCAGATTTAATTCTATTGATATTTTCATCAATATTGGAAAGCTTTTCTTTAGCTTCTATCAAATTTTTGGCGATTTGATTTTTTTGTCTTTTTTGATCTTCAATCTCAGCTTCTATATCATACAGCTCATCAATCTTCTCATCAATTTCTGCATTAGAAAGAATTTCGGTAATAATACTTTCATTTATTTCTTCACTTGCCTTAATTGATTCTGAATTCACCACTAATTTTGAAAATTCCTGAAAATCAATTTGATCGATTTCAGCAATTACATCTGAATTATTAATGAGCTGCTCGTCTAGTACCACAACCTCTTTTGAATCCATCAGCTTCCGAGTACAAATCACTTGATAATCAAAACCATCTACTTCTGGAGGGAAATTGACCTCATCCATAAATTGTATATCACTTCCTTCTATTGATGCCGTTATTTCATAAACACCAGGTGCAGGAATTAAAAAATGAACCGTACCTTTTTCATTTGTGTTAAATGGCCCAAACTTTTCTTGTGAATTTCTATTTTTTAAATAAAATTGTGCATTTCTATTTTCACTATTTATTTGATCTCGAAAAGCCAAACTAGAAACGAAAGTCGGTACTTTTTCATCGCTAAGTCTGGATTTAACCACCTCTAATAAACCAACATCTGAATTTCGATTCGTTGAAAAATAAGCATAAGCCGCAGATTCAACAGGAATGTATAGAAAGTCATCATAGGTTGAAGAATATGGGAAATTTAAATTTTCAATCGTTCCGTATTCGAGACTTTTTAGATTCAATCGTATCCTAAATACATCCATTCCACCAATCGAACTATGTCCATCAGAGCTAAAATACAAATACCCACTTCCTTCATCATAAAAAGGAAAATCTTCGTTGAATGAAGAGTTGACATCTGAACCCAATCGAATTGGTTCTTGCCACTCATTATCTGATCCTTTTTTTTGAATAAACAAGTCTTTTCCTGTTTCTTCTATTTTGGAATAACTGGAAAAAAACCTGTATTTCATGCCTCTCTTAAAAACATATTTAGGCACAAAACTCATTTTTTGATTGATTTTGGAAAATTCATCATTTACCGAATAGAGCTTATAATTTTCTGAATCAAATACATATGATGAAAAATAGTCATCTAATGGCATGGATTCCATAGAAATTACCTCAATCGCTCTTGGACTTTTTAATAAACTTAGCGCGTTTTGACATCTTTTGATTTCTTCTAAACAGCGATAGTCTTTATCTTTATTTGACCTGATCTTTTCATAGTCCTCATACATTTCTATGGCTTGTTGAAACTGATAATTTAAATGGTATAAACGACCCTTGAAATAGAATACGTCAATCGGAAATCCTTCTTGATTCAATAGATAATCAAAATATTTCTGAGAAGATTTAGGACTCTTTGTATAATAAAGACAAACAGCATATTTGTAATTATAATCTATGTTTTTAATATCATTAGATAATAACTGACGAAAACCCTCAATGGCGCTTTTATAATCTTCCTTTGAAAATGAAGCATTGGACTTTTTCAAAAGCTGACTTTCAGTTTGGGCAATACCTAACTGAATCGTACTGAGAAGCACAAAAAAAAGAACAAAACGATATTTGTAGTTATTTAAAAACAATATTGAATATTGATAAACTCGTAGAGTTTACGCCTTACGACCTAAAAAGTTCATTTTATTCTCCTCTCCACGAAGTAGGCGGTTAATATTTTTTCTGTGAGAAAACAAAACAATCAAGGAAACAAGAATGGAAAAAATAATCATTATTCTCGCATCCTCATGCATGGCAAAAAAGCTTATAAAAGGAAATAATATTGATGCAATAATAGCACCAAGTGAGACGTATTGCGAAATCAAAAAAACGATTAAAAATATAGCCAATGAAATAAGTGCAGTGTCTAAATTAATTGCCAAAATGATTCCCAAAGTTGTTGCAACTCCTTTACCTCCGCGAAAATTTGCAAATACCGGAAAAACATGGCCAATTACTGCACACAACGAAGCAATCAGCTGAAGAATAAGAACTTCATCTTTGAAGCCATAATAAAGGCTACTGAGAAAAATAGGCAATGAAGCTGCTAGATAACCCTTTCCAATATCCACAAATAAAACAATCCACCCCCATTTATTTCCCAATACTCGAAATGTATTTGTTGCTCCAGCATTATGACTACCATGCTCCCTAATATCAATATTATGAAATATTTTCCCCACCCAGACAGCAGTTGGGAAAGAACCAATGATGTAGGAAACAAATATGAGTATGAAAAATATCATTTTATTTTTTTTAGCCGCATTAATTCATACATTTTCCCTTCATCTCCATCTGTGAAAGTAAAGTTTTTTGACTTTCTTTTATCTTCCTTAATACTCAGAATTGTATTCATATAACCAACATCGGGAGAATAAATAAACAATTTACCATTCTTCTTTTCTTTAATGAATTTAAATGAATAATTTAATTCTGAGGCCTCATCCTGAATATCTATTTCAAATCCTTGAACAGATTCTTCAGTTCCTGACTGGAGGAAAAGCATTTTCATAGGAATTCTTTTAAGAACAATTTTTTCATTAATTGAAAAAACAGGTGTTCGAGAATATTTGGTTATAAACCCGGAAACAGCGTCACGATCAGCGATTTTCTTATTCATGTAATATTCAAGATAAAGCTCTGGAAAAATATATGATTGATTTAAGAAGGTAGGCGTTTTTTTCAACTTATCTTCATCATAATCTTTGAACAGTTTTTCAGCCTTATCTTCACTTTTCGATAAGATCGTAAAGATATCGGTTAACCTCTCTTGCGTGGATTTACTGAAAGTATATTCCTCCAATGTATCGGACTGCTGAAAAATACCTGCCATATAATGTGAAATATTTTTAGGGAGTGGAATATCCATTTTTGTAAATGCATTGATACTTGTTAGATTCTTTTTCTTGTTGTAATTAATATCTCCAAAAGAGGTTAAAACAACTGGTGCAAGATCAATTCCCAAATCAATTTCACCTCTACCGTTCAATGAACAAGTCTTCTCATTTAAAATCAGAGAGTTATTCCGATAAGAATATTTTTCACCAGGAAGCTGATCAGAAAGCGTAAATTGTTCCAAATCATAATCATACTCTAAAATACCAGAAGCCGAAAACATTAATACGTCTTTCTCTCCTTCTTTTTTAGATAAAAAAGTGGGGTAAACATATAAACTATCTTGAACTTCCGTATCCTTCCACAAGAAACCAGCAGCCAATGCTCCTTTATTTTTGCTGGTTGGATTTTGCGGTATAGGAATCTGCACATTTGAAGCCAAAATCGTATCACTGAATTTCATCCAAGATTTATTAAAATCACATAAATGATTCACTCTTGTATATCCATCACAAATTACACCATCATTTTTTGACGAAACGCTAAAGCCACCGAAATAATCAAACTTTGAGCTCAACTTGAAATTGGACTCTTCCTTTATATCAGTTTTTGCAATGGTCTGGATTTTATCAAAATAGATGCTTCCAATATCAATTTTCGTAAGAGCGCTATCCCGATCGTAGTATAAATACAGCCCATTACCATAAAATTCATTGCGACCCTTAACTTCAACCGTAACATCAGAAAATTGATGGATTTTTGTTATTCTATTTGCCAAAATTTTCGCATTATAAAGTGTATCCATAACTGCATTTTTTTGGATTTTTAATCTTTTCCCTTCAGGAAAGATAAACGCATCTCCCAATTCCAAAAAATTAACTTTAAAACAATTTATAGCTTCATTTTTTAAGTCATATTGTGCGCTAATTGACTTAAACTGAAGGGAATCCTGATTTTCATCCATGGAGAAAAAGTTGTTCTTCACTATACCTTCACTACTCTCAAATTTTGTTTCCGCTTCTTTGTTCTTTTCAAAATCAATTGACTCTCCATCCATCTGCCAAAGAAACTTATCCATCTGACAGTAATAATTATTGCTTGGAAATTTAATACGTTTCGTGCCACTTGAATTAAATTCCCCAATTCGTTTTTCAAAAGAAATATATGATTTTAACCCATCAGATTGAATGGCTAATGGATTTTCACCAGCCTTAGCAAATCGATTTCTAAGATTAAACGATGATGAGTCTGAAAATACTTCCGTCGAAGAAAATGTATATTCCTCCGCAAACATTGATGCATCAAGTAAATTTAAACTACCAGAGCCATCAACGCCATTTTCAGAAAAAGTAAGTTTCCCTTTGAGGTAACATTGATTGCCAAACATCGAAATAAAATTATCTCTATGGGTTTTTACAGTCAATACCTTTTGCCTAGGTTTAAATGAAATTTCAGCAATTTCAGCTGCAACCTCAGGAAACTCAACACCAATTGAATCTTTGGTATTATAAAATTCTGCCAAACCAATTGTAGAGTCAGGCAAAAAAGTAAGTTTTCTTGAGATCGCCTCTGCGTTCATGAAATCAATGGTACCAGCTCCTTGCAACCCGTTATTTGACAAAACTATTTTATTTTGATACCTCGATTCAGTCTCATAAAAAGAATAACCCTCTTCTGGAGCCTTAGTCACAAAACCAAAAGAATAATCGTTCATTATTTTCAATGGCTCATCCAGATCTGGGAAAATACCATCAGACTTCAATAACCCCGTAAAGCGTAGACTTTTTTCATCAAAATTATCCAAGCTATCCAATACGAAAGGATCAAGCGCGTAATAAAATCTTGTACTATCATAAGAACCATTTACAATAGACTTTGAATTGTAAAATATTTTAAGTGAATCTTTTACCTCAACATATGGATACTCTCCATTTCCACCATGTCGTCCTGATTTCGAATCTTGTACATCAATGTACAATTTTCCTTTAAAATCATTAAAGCTACTCACCATATCAATTGGCCTTCCACCGTCTCTTGGATTCAATGGTAAAACACTTAAGTAAGCCTCATTCGTTGTATCAATTGAAATGGTAAAATCTTCATAATCAAATATTGATTCTATATTATGAGTAATCAATTTACCTGACATTAGCCATCCAGAGAATATAATGTCTCGATTTTCAAGCATTCGAATATAGGATGAGTCAGGAAACAAAACGGTTCTTTGCTTGGTTGAGAAATTAACCTGTTCAATTTCATTTAAATAAATTTCATTTTCATCTACATCTATATAGGCATAGCATGGTGTCCTCTTTCTTCTTTTTGACACTTCTTGATATTCTTTCTGCATTTTCTGTAAATATGGATCCTTGCGAATCTCATCTTCAGAATAATTCAGCATTTTAGGCCTAAGGTCAGTAACAAACATGAGCTCGTCATAATCCTTTTCACCTTTCTTAGATAATGCATAATTAAGTAGTTTCTGCTCTACAATCACATGGCTTGAATTGGAGGAATATTGAATAAATCCCATACTGGATATATCAATAAGCTGAGATTTGGCTTGTCCTACTGTTTTGCGAAGTTTACTGGCAACTAATCCAACAGGAAGATAAGTTGTATCTTCCACAATACTCAATTCTGCTATTTTCATCAAGGGATTAATATTACCAATGCCTGAAAATTTATCAAACGTACGTTCATCAAAATAGTCCCAGGACTCAACATGCGCATATCTTTGAGATTGCGCTGTACCAACCTCATATGTATACATGGGAAATGCTGTATTCAAACGCCAAGATAAAACAGGAGCATCAACAAATATTTTAAAATAATTATCTATAAAAGGTATAGAATTAGTGCCTTTTTTACCTGCAGTAATCCTTAACTCTTTTTGATCTTCATTCCAATATACAACCGCATCAGTTGTATATAACGAATCCCCATTGTCGTAATACATCGAAATATCTGCATTTCTCGTAATAATTTGTTGTGGAGTCATTAAAAAATTAAGTGATCGAAGCTCAAAAAGACTTTTATCTTTATAATTAACGGTGAGTTTTGCCAGGTTATCTTCTACACCCCTTCCGATAAAACTTGCTCCTTCAAGAGTAAATCCACCGTCATAATCAATTTGATCCCTTAATCCCTTAATTAATAATCTTTTTTCAAATGAATTAAAAATAGGACTAGATTCACCTTCTTTTAAATTAAATACCGTTTTATCTTCTAGTCTACCCAAAATCGGTTGCTCAAAATACGGTGTGGTAAGTTCCACAGTATCGACTTTTAAAATAGATTGATTTGCCTTTACCGTATAGCCCCTAACTTTAGCGAAGGTTTCATTTTTTGGGAAATGAACCTTTTCCCATGTCAGTTTTCCTCCTCTTGCTTTCCAAATGTTTTGAGCAATATCAAAGTAACCTGTTGTATTGTATACAACAATACTATCTCTAGGTCCAGATTGATAAACCATACATTTAAGATCTGTGCTTTTCACTACCAATCGAAGAGATTTTTTATTTTCCCATTTCAAGCTTCCTCCATCAAGTACCCATCTATGATCTGGCTTCTTATAAAAGCTTCTGTACTTAAACAGTCCCTCACTAAAATGAATAAATTCCCTAAATTCTACTGGCACCATTTCACTTAAAAAAGTTTCATAGAATGCATGCCATTGAGCTGTAAATGAAGGAGAAAAAGAATTCGTTTTTGAATAGTAAAGGGCATATATATAATGCATTACATCTGATGACTCATATGACTTTTTAAACATTGAATTACATGTCTCAATAAATCGATTGTATTCTTGAGAATTTAATTTTGAGTTCTGAATGAATTTCGAAAAATCATGTTTGACGAAATGTGAAAAAGACTCATTTTCAATGATTTTAGGTAACTGTTTTAAGAGCTTATCTTTCTCCGATGATAGTTTCTGTGCATGAATTGAACCGAGCAAAAAGAAAAATAATGAAATAAGTAAAAAACGCATAAACCTCATTTTTGAAGAATGAGGATTGCCCATTCATCCTTTACAGTAGTTGATATAAATTTGAATCCAACTTGATTAGCCAGAGTTTTCAACTCACTGACATCTGTACTAAAAAAACCACTTAAATATAACAATCCATTTTCACATAATGAGTCGAAATATTTCGGTAAATGTTTCTTTAAAATATTTTTATTAATGTTTGCAAGTATGACATCAAATTTCTTGCCATCAATGAGATTTACATCCCCACAAATCGTATCAATAAACTCACATTCATTTAAAACAATATTTTCTTCACAGTTTTCAATAGACCATTCTTCAATATCAATTGCGGTTATGTCTTTGGAACCCTTCTTTTCAGATAAAATGGCTAAAACACCAGTACCTGTACCCATATCCAATACCTTTTTACCTACTAAATCTAACCGAAGGATAGCTTCACACATCAAAAAAGTTGTCTGATGATGCCCTGTTCCGAAAGACATTTTTGGTTGAATTATAATGGTGGAATTGAAATTTTCTTTGTGTTCGTGAAAAGGCGCTCTTATATAGAGTTGTTCAGCTATTTCAACAGGATCAAAGTTAGCCTCCCAGCTTGCATTCCAATTTTGATTTTCGATTTCTAATTTTTCATATGAAATTTCCACATCGTCTCCTTCTAATGATCCCAATAAAGAGTTAAAGATTAACTCATCAAAATCCGTATTCGAAATAAATGCCTTGAGTATTCCATCCTCCTCATAGAATCCATGAAAATCAATTTCTGATAGATAGGCGATTAATATTTCTGTCCATGGCTTTAAAGGAGTTATTTTAAATTGAAATTCTAGATGACTCATTTGGAGAACTCAACTATTTGTAAAAAAGCGTTTTGTTTTAACGATGCACCTCCAATCAAACCTCCGTCAATGTTCTGACAAGAAAAGAGTTCCTCTGCATTATTTTCATTACAACTACCACCGTACAAAATTGAAATATAATCACTGATCGATTCAGAAAACAAATCAACCAATACACCCCTAATAAAGGCATGCATTTCCTCAGCTTGAGACGAGGATGCAGTTACTCCCGTTCCTATTGCCCATATAGGCTCATATGCAATTGATATTTTGTTGAGTTCTTCAGTTGATAATGGTCGTAAAACCTCTATTTGTTCTAGAATTATTGTTTTTTCATTACCCAATTCTCTTTGTTCAAGAGATTCTCCACAGCAATAGACAATATGAAGGCCTGCCTCAATTCCCGATTTAATTTTTTTGAAAAGCAATTCGTTTGATTCACCAAAAATCATTCTTCTTTCACTATGCCCAACAAGAGCATAACTACAACCCAAATCTTTAAGCTGAGTCGCACTTACCTCCCCAGTATAGGCACCTTTTTCCTCGAAATAAAAGTTTTGTGCACCAACATGAATACCTGTATTTGTCACTTGGAGTAGATCAGCAAGATAAATACTAGGCGGAAAAACAACTACTTCAGCTCCTTTATGGTCTAATAAACTTTTGCTCAACCCATTAAAGAGAGAAATAGCCTCCTTTCTTAAAAGATTCATTTTCCAGTTAGCGGCAACTATTTTTTTAGCCATTAATATTCACGTTTAATTTCATTGAGCAATTTATTTCCATCGAACTCTTTATCTCCTGTGCCATCAAAAAAGATGCGCTCCTTACCCTCATACACGTACAATACTCCTGGAAAATCATGATTACCCCAAAATATAGGTACAAAATCTTCAATCGATAAAACTTTGTAATTATACTTAGCCCCAATGAATTCAAAAAAAGAATTTATTTCGTTAACTGAACCATTGTCTGATTCATCCATAAATAAAATTCTAACCTCTGGAATCAGACCAGGATATTTATTCTTCAATGCAGTAATTTGTTTACCTGTTTCCATACAATGCTCGCAGGTTGGGGAGAAAAAGCACAACAATTTATTTCCTTTAGAAATATCATCAAAATATTTAGAATATTTAGATTCTTTATTGTTTACATCAGAACCGGTAATTTCAGCAGAACTCTGTGGAAGGAGTACAAACATGAGTAAAGAACTAGATAATCCAGTAACTACAAGCGGATTTATTTTCCTTGTCTCATCTATAAAATCTTTGAATATAGTTAAAGGTAAAATCAGTATACCAATGGTTAAAATGTTTTTGATTAATGCTTCAAGAGGAGTCATTGGAATCAATTCACCAAAACAGCCACAGTTGCTTGCATCACCGTTAACAACCTGAACCAAGAGGTGAATTGAAAAAATAGATAATAAAGAAATCGTTGTAGGGAGAACAATTTTCTTGAGATAGTATGGTAGGAGCAATAAAATGGCTAAGGATATCTCAAATCCAATTAGTAATCTTGAAACTACCTTTGCGAAGCCTCCATCAATACCAATTGCACCCAAATATTTGGTTTCAAATGCCGCAATACCCATCACCGGCGAAGGATATAATTTAGCTAAAGCAGATAAAACAAATAAGGCCGAAACAAGTACTCTGATACCCCAAACAAGTTGTCTTTTTGATCTATTATTCATGATTTTATTTTTGAAATTAATCCAATTATGATTATTAAATTCGATTTTAACACTTATTTAACCTTCTACATCTAAATGAATTAAGGCAAAAACAGCATAATTCATCATATCAAAATAATTTCCTTCTACCCCCTCACTTGCAATTGTTTTACCCGAGTTATCTTCTATTTTTTTAATTCTCAAAATCTTGGTTAAGATTAAATCCGTTAAGGAACTCACTCGCATATCTCTCCACGCTTCGCCATAATCATGATTTTTACTCTCCATGAGCTCAAACGCCTCTTTAAATACAGCGTCATACCATTCCAATGCCTTCTCACTTGTCAATTCGTCTTGTTCAAAATCAAATTTATATCTCAATTGCACAACAGCCATTGCACAATAATTAACTATAGAGGAAAATGCATCATCGAAACTCTCTCCTACTTTATTTTCTCCCGTATCTTGAATGGTACGTATGCGGTTAGCCTTTATAAAAATTTGATCTGTAAGCGAGCTGGGACGCAAAATCCGCCATGAAGTACCATAATCAATTGTCTTATTTCTGAATATTTCTCTACAAACATTCATTACCTTTGTGTACTGTTTTGTTGTTTTCATTGTCAGAAATGTATATTGATCAAAAAATCTATAAAGCTAAAAGCATAAATATTAACGGAAAATTATTCCAATTTGATGAGCCAAAGATAATGGGAATAATTAATTTGAGTCATGATTCATTCTATGAAAATGATACGAATTCTCCAATTAAAGACATTCTTAATAAAGTAAAAAGATTTATTGATAGTGGGGCTGATATCATTGATATTGGAGGAGCTTCAACAAGACCAGGTGCAAAACTACCAAGCGTTAACCAAGAATTAAATCGAGTTATTCCCATACTTAAGAAAATCAGAACTAAATTTCCGGAAGTAATTATCTCTATTGATACGGTTCGTTCAAAGGTTGCAGAAGAGGCGGTTTTAAATGGCGCGAATATCATAAATGATGTTAGTGGTGGTTATGGTGATCAAAAAATAATTGAAGTTGCCAATCGTTTAAAATGTCCATATATATTGACCCATAATATTGAAAAGAGCATTAATTCAGACCATTTAAAAAGTGATCATGTTATTAAGGAACAAATCCGTTTTTTTTCACAACGAATTAAAGAGTTAAAAGAAAAAGGGGTTTATGATATTATTATTGACCCAGGTTTTGGTTTTTCAAAGAATCGTGAACAAAATTTTAATCTTATTCAGTTTTTCGAAATGCTCCACGTGCTTCATACACCAATTTTGGTGGGTGTTTCAAGAAAATCAATGATATATCAAACTATTGGAGGAAATGCAGAGGAGTCATTAAATGGTACAACTGCAATGCATTCATTTTTAATTTCAAGAAACGCTTCAATATTTCGTGTTCACGATGTAAATGAAATGAAAGAAGTGAAAAAGTTATGGAAGGCATCATTTAAATAGTGAATGCTACTATAAATTGAAACTTTTTTAATTACTTTCGTAAAAATAATATGTAAATTTAAGTCTTATGAGGTTCTTTGCCTTCTTTATTTCCGTAGCATGTAGTTTTTTGGCGTTAAGTCAAGCACCTACAGCAAACTTCTCGATGTCGGATAGCCAATTATGTCAAGGTGAATGTATAACACTTACGAATAATTCCACGGGTAATCCCATCAATTTTGAGTGGACATTTCAAAATGGAACACCCGAAACATACAATGGATCTAACCCAGGACCAGTTTGCTTCAATACACCCGGAACATATACCATAACATTAAATGTTTCAAACACCTTTGGAAGCAACCAAACAGCTCAGACTGTAAATGTTGGCGCTACTCCTTCTGTAGTTGCAACTCTTTCTGACACCGTAAATGGAGCATATGTCGAGATTGAAGATACTACAATTGCCATGTACGAAGAGGCATACTTATATGCGACAGGAACTCCACCCGGAGGTAGTATGATTTGGTATCCAAGTGGTGTGATTTCTGATAGTTTGTCACCATTACCAAATGATTCTTTAATCGTAACCCCTTTCTATGATACTTATTATGTAGCCGCGTATACAACACCTGAGGGATGTACTTCTTACGACACTGTGCTGGTTTCAGTATGGTTTCAAGACACGCTTGCAACAGATAGCATATTGGTTGGTATTAATGTTTCTCTTCCCAATTCATTTTCACCTAATGGAGATGGTCAAAACGATTATTTTAGGGTTTTAACCAATGTGGACGCAGACCAAAACTTCAGTAATGGTTTTTACGAAGGAGGAGCGATTGTTGAAGTTGATTTTAGGATTTATGACCGATATGGCCAAATGCTATTCAGAACAACTGATCCACATGAAGGCTGGGATGGAAATTATAGAGGTAAACCGGTAAACCCAGCTACCTATTCTTATTTACTCGAATATCGTCTCATTGACGGCGTTTCAAAATTATTAAAAGGAAACGTAACCTTATTTAGATAGTTGACATGAAAAAAATTGCACTTGTAATCATTTTATTAGGAGCCCATCAAGTTTTTGGGCAGCAAGATAAGTCTATGAGTATGTGGTCTCAATCTCCGATGATGTATAATGCTGGTTCTGTGGCTACTGGAGAAGAAGATTATAGCTTTTTTACAAACTTCAGATATCAGTGGTTTACTGTTGGCAACAAGCCAATGAGGACAAACATATTGAATGCGAGTTTTAAAATACCTGATGGTTTTTTAGGTTCAAACAATTTTGGAATAGGTATTAATGCGGTAAATGATCAAACTGGTGATATTGGTTTTATGACCACTGCCGTTTCTGTGCCAATCAATTATACAATGGCCCTAGACAGAAGAAATAAATTATCTGTTGGAGTTGCTCCTGGTTTTTATCAGCAAGGTTATGACCCTACACTTCAAACATGGGAAAGTCAATGGACAGGAGGAGGATTTAATCCAAACATCAATAGTGAACCGTCATTAGATCCAGATGCAAGTTATTCCACAATCGATATCAGTTCGGGTGTATTTTATCAGCATACATTAAGAAATAAAACACTTCTTTATGGAGGAATCGGATTAAATCACCTCACTAGACAAAAAATTAATTTTTCCTTTACAGGTGATCGACTATATATGCAGACTGTTGTCCATGCAGGAGCTAATATCTTTACAAAAAAGAGAGATTTGAGAATACAGCCTCAACTTATGTATTTCAAAACAGGGCCTGGTTCTAATCTCATAGGCGGAGTATCGCTTGAGCATATATTAAAAGAAGGTTCGGCGATTACCAACATAAACAAAACAGTAACCGTAAATTATGGATTTTATTACAGACACAACGATGCGTTAGTAACCACATTTGGTTTTAAGATTAAAGGATTCAGGTTAGGAGTTTCTTTTGATGCTAATCTTTCTTATTTCAATCAAGCTACAAATAGTTTGGGGGCATTTGAAATATACTTGAAGACACTTCATCTGTATAAAAATTCAAATAAAAGAGATAAAATATTGTAAATCAATATTTGCTCAATCCCCCTGTATGGATGAACAAAATTCTTTGATTTCGAAGATCATTGATTTTAATGAACTCGTCCAGTGCGTACATTACTTTACCTGTATAAATAGGCTCAATACAAAAGTTTGATTTTTCATTAAAGTTATTGACGAAAATATCTAATTTATTATCTGTTTTGGCATACCCTCCGAAATGAAAATCGTTAAGTACTTCCACCCGATTTTTATCGAATGGCACCTCACATTGTATTGCCAATGCTTCCATTTCTTTAATTGCATCAAAACCGCGTAAAACGGGAACAACAATAAGCTTTGTTTTTTGATGTAAACTAGAAGATATACCCAAACTTGTGGTGGTAGTCCCCTGTGCTAAAATCACATAATCATAATCATTTTCTGTTTCTCTCATTATTTCTGAACAACCTTTCACCCCTTCCCTATTAGCGCCTCCCTCTGGGATATTCCAAATTTGAGCATCTGAAGAATCTATACCGTCAAAATACTTAAGTTCATTATACTTTTTTCGTGAATGAAAGATCAACTCCATATTCAAATCGGAACATTTACGGAGATTCGGATTGGAATCCATTGTCAATTCATCACCTCTGACATTACCTCGGGTTTTCAAACCCAGCTTATTACCAATAGATGCCACAGCCAATAAATGATTTGAATATGCGCCACCATAGGTATTTATCAATTTACAATTGTGATTCATTGCTGATACAAGATTCCATTTCAACTTCCTCCATTTATTACCAGAAACATCCGGGTGAATCAAATCATCACGTTTGATGAACAATATATTATTTTGATTGTTTTTATTGAATAGGTTAAATTTATGCGTTTTCGACAAAGAAGTGCGTTTATCGAAAATAGAAACTAAATCAGGCAACATGAACGATGATTTTTCGCGGTTTTCGAAAAGAGATACGATGGATAAAAAGGACTACTATCTTAGCCAAGATGGTTACATTGTTTTTACCGAGAAATACCATTTGAAAAGAGGTTATTGTTGTAAAAGTAGTTGTAAACATTGTCCCTATAATTTCAAAAGAAAGAAATAGCATTAATCTGGTTTAATTCCGTTTTCAGGGACTTTACCAGAAAACTGAGACAAAATTTTTTTAATTTCTTGAACGTCATTTTCAATATCTCCTGTTGGTTCGAATAAACTATGAAAACCACCTATTTTTTTCGAATAATCAACATAGGCTATGTATATAGGTACTTTTGACTCAATCGCTATATAGTAAAAGCCCTTTTTCCAATTGGGATTGTAGCTTCTTGTTCCTTCGGGCGTAAATACAAGAAATAATTCATCATTTTCTAAAAAAAGCTCCTTAGCCTTTTGAGTAATATTATTTTTCTGTTTTCTATCCACAGGAATTCCACCCATTTTTCGAAGTAAAAAACCAAAGGGGAAAAAAAAAGCTTCTTTCTTTATTAAATACTTTGCCTTAATTCCATAGGATATGAAGGCCATCTTACCCAATACAAAATCCCAATTCGAGGTATGCGGCCCCATTACGATTACGCATTTTTTAATCCCAATTGGTGAATGCTGATCTATTTTCCATCCAATTATTCTAAAAAAAAATCGCGCCAAGCTTTTCATACTCAAAAATAAATAAATCAAATTAGTTATATCTTTATAAAATGGGTAAAAATATTCGTGAGACCATTTTATTATTGGTGTTGTTTGTATTTACAATACTGATTTTAAAATTAACTAGTATTCACGATAAAACAGATACGAACCAAATACAAATCCCTAGTAGTTGTAATATTTTGGTCAGAATCGATGTTCAAAGCTTATCAAAAAAGATAGTATTAAGTGAGCTATATAGCTATCGTGCCCCAGATCTGATTCGAAATTTGTTCGAAATGAACAATCTAGAACACGATGATGATGATGTTTACAATCAATTTGTTAATCAACTTGACGACTTTAGTAGTCCATTAGAAGTTTTATCCTTACATATTAATGATCAAAATCTTTTGTTTCTCCGGGGAGAAAGCTCCTTTAAAAGCAAAACCCCGCTTCTATTTAGCTCAAAAAATAATTTTCTTTATCTACAGGTATACGGAGCCAATTTACCTCGTGAAGTTATCCTGAACGCAATTAATGATATTAAAACTTTTAATCTTGAAAAAACTAACCTATCTGATATTGAAATATACGAGAATGCAAATAATCTCAAACTGAAAGCATATGTTAATACGTCCAGTGATAAAATTGATTTACATTTAATACAACAGAAAAATGAATCCCATTCAATGATTGGCCTGGAGCCTAGTGGATTGCATTTTCAGGCCCCTGCTAGTTTTATTGAATATTTGATTGGTCCAAATAATATTCACCAAATATCTTTAAATTATTTTGGATTCAATTTTAATGATAATTCTAATTGGTACCCGAATACAGATATATTATTCACCTTTCGAGACTCAATAGAAAGAGAAAGCCTTGAGAAATCAGCCAAATTATTATATAACACAAGACAAGTGAAGATTCTCGAGGACGAAGGGAAAGAAAAATTAATGATTGATGATATGGCGTATTCGATAAATGATATCCCTCCGAATAAGATATTTCTAAGCACGAATGAAAGAAAACCACGTTTAGCTACAGATTCTTCGAATTCATTGGTTTTGAGTGGGAATGCTTCTCAAATATTTCAAATTAATACGAATAGCTGGCAAGGTTTTTTGGCTAATGAAATCTTATCAGGAATTGGTTTAATTAATGAAATAAAATCAATGTTCAGCAAATTTGAACCGATACGTACTATTCAATTAAAAAATGAATCCATTATTACCTTTGAAATCAATAAAAAGCATTCGATTTATGCTTATATCTTTTCTATCTTAAGTAAAGTATAAAAAAAGGGTCAGCGAAACTGACCCTTTAAATACAAACACAAAACATCAATTAGGAGTTCTCAACTGCGGTCAATTCAGCGCTTTTAACTGTTTTAATAATTCGTGCGGCAATCTTGTAGGGATCCCCATTTGAAGCGGGGCGTCTATCCTCTAACCAGCCCTTCCAACCATTTTCAACGGTCATAATTGGAATTCGAATTGAAGCTCCACGATCAGAAACTCCATAACTGAAATCGTCTATTGATGCCGTTTCATGTAGACCAGTTAGTCTTTGATTGTTAAACGCACCATATACGGAAATATGCTCTTGAGTTACCGGCCTAAAGGCTTCACATATTCTTTCATAAACTTCTTTAGAACCACAGGTTCTTAAAGTTGAATTTGAAAAATTCGCATGCATACCTGAACCATTCCAATCACCCTTTATTGGTTTAGGATGATACTCTATATAGTATCCATATTTTTCCGTTAATCTATCTAATAAATATCTTGCAATCCAAATTTCATCCCCAGCAATTTTAGCTCCCTTCGCAAAAAGCTGAAATTCCCATTGACCACTTGCAACCTCTTGATTTATACCTTCAAAATTTAAACCTGCCTTTATGCATAAATCTGCATGTTCTTCAACGAAATCTCTACCATGAGTGTTTCTTCCTCCAACTGAACAATAGTAAAGCCCTTGCGGACCAGGAAAACCTCCTCTAGGGAAACCTAAAGGCAACTCTGTTGATCTATCCATTATAAAATACTCTTGTTCGAAGCCAAACCAAAAATCATTATCATCATCATCAATTGTAGCTCTTCCATTAGAAACATGATTTGTACCATCTGAGTTTAATACTTCAGTCATTACCAAATATCCATTTTCCCTTGCAGGGTCGGGATATATAGCTACTGGCTTTAATAGACAATCCGAAGAGTCACCCATTGCTTGTTTGGTTGAGCTTCCATCGAATGACCACATAGGACAATCTTCCAACTTACCTGAAAAATCATTAACTACCTTTGTTTTACTTCTCATATTTTGGGTAGGTGTATAGCCATCTAACCAAATATATTCCAATTTACTTTTTGCCATTAGCTCTAAACATTTAACAATTAAAAATTAAAAACACGCTTAACTTCGGTAAAGGTATTATTTAACTTCATTTTTATTTTGTAAAATCGTAAATTAAGGACCCTTACACGCTATTGTAAACAAAGATACATTATATTGAAAATTGAAAGTTTCCATTAGCATTTTTTTTTATTAACAATTATTACTTTTATTTCACTGCCATTGACAAAAGAGGAAATCAAATATAAACTTGAACATTTCACATATGGAAATATGCTCTGGAATGAATTTGCTCCTTATCGAAATAATGAAATACCAAAAGAAGTAGATGCCAAAAACGCGGCAGTCGCCCTTCATATAAAGGTTTTTAAATCAAAAATTCATATTATTCTTATTGAGCGATCCAAGTATCCAGGAATGCACAGTCAACAAATTGCCTTTCCTGGAGGCAAAAAAGACAATAATGATTTAAGCTTGCAACACACTGCGAGAAGAGAGAGCTTAGAAGAAATTGGCATTGAAATTTCCAAGGGGGTTTTAGTCGGGGAACTTAGTGAAGTATATATCCCTGTATCAAAATTTAAGGTAAAGCCTTTCGTCTTTTTTCATAAGGAATACCCTCCATTACAGAGAAATCACCGTGAGGTTAATTCTATTTTTCATTGTTCACTCGACGAAATTGACACCTTTACAAAAAAATCATTTAAAGACATAAAAATCAATAAAGAACTAACACTTAAAAAGATTCCTGGTATTCAATATAAAGAGCACTTTATATGGGGAGCAACAGCTTTAATATTACATGAATTCAATACGGCAATGAAAACCGTTTAAATCAAAAAGAGGAACAAACCGTAACTTGTTCCTCTTTCTGCTAAACCATGCTAAAACTATAAAACTCAAAAATTACAACTATGAAATGTAATTTTC
>QOQC01000020.1 GCA_003331365.1 Flavobacteriales bacterium
GTTATAAAGAATGCTGATCGATTAAGTTTATCTGGATTGACAAAAAGTGTGAATGAGCTTGCCAATAATGCCAGAGAAAACAAATTAAAACCGGAAGATATTCAAGGAGGTACTTACACCGTAACAAATGTTGGTTCATTTGGAAACGTCATGGGTACCCCAATTATTAATCAACCTCAAGTTGCCATTCTAGCACTTGGAGCCATTCGAAAAGTACCTGCTGTTATTGAAACAAGTCAGGGCGATTTTATTGGTATTCGACACAAAATGTATCTATCTCACTCCTATGATCATAGGGTTGTGGATGGAGCTTTGGGTGGTCGATTTGTTCGAAAAGTGGCTGACTATTTAGAAGAATTCAATATAAATCGCGATATTTAACACACAAGAGTTGAAATTATGGAAAGTTTAAGAATCAAATTGGTCTTATTGACCCTCCTTTTTATTCCTTTTGCCGGAAAATCTCAGTATACAGAAATTGAAGTTAAAAACATCATTTCACAAGCCTCAGAACAAGAGCTTGTGATAGAATGTTCAAGATTACTTCAAGAGAACTTTTTCCACTTTGCCGATCTAATTACGGATAAACTACTGGAAATGAATCCGGAAAGTGCAAATTACAAGTATAGAAAAGGTTATATAGAGCTCGAAATGCGTCATAATTACGAAAGAGCCATTGAACTGTTCTCTACTTCTACTGGGAATATTGATAAGAATTATGACATGTATTCAGTGAAAGAAGGTGCTGTTCCTGCGGATATATTCTATCATTTGGCTCGAGCGTACCATTTGAACGAAGACTTTGAAAATGCGATTAAAAACTATGACTTGTTTATAGAGAAAAGTGACAAAAGATCTGAATTACTTCCAGAGGCTGAAAACAGAAAGATACAATGTGGCGTGGCACAAAAGTTAATGGCCAGTCCAAAAGATGTTGATGTAGCAAACCTAGGGGATTCGATTAATACAGAGTATGCTGACTTTTCGTCAAATATTTCTCTCGACGGTCGTGCCTTGTATTACACATCGAGAAGACCATGGGAAAATGGTGAATCGAACGGATTCAGAGATCCAATGCTCAACCATTATCCTGAAGATATATATCAAGCCCAACTTGATGAAAATAATGCATGGCATAATCCATCGAGAATGTCAATGTGTAAACCTAACTTAAACGAAGCAACTGTAAGCGTGAGTATAGACGAAAGAAGAGTATATACCTATAACGATAAAAGTGGATTAGGTGATATTTATTACAGTGATTATTTAAATGGGCAGTTTTCTCCAATTTTACCTGTTAAAATAGACAAGGTAAACACAGAAGAAAGATGGGAAACGCATTATACTGTTTCGGCTGATGGAAATAGCATATTTTTTGTTTCTGATAGAGAGGGAGGCTATGGTAAAAGAGATATTTACTATATGGAAAAAATAAACGGAGAGTGGAGTGAAGCCAAAAATATGGGAGGCAATATCAATTCAGTATGGGATGAGGATGCACCGTTTATGGGACTAGACAATAATGTCCTGTATTTTTCGAGTACAGATTCAACAAGTATGGGAGAGTTCGATATCTTCATGGCCGTTCGAGATGAAAACAATATTTGGTCTAATCCTGTCAACCTAGGATATCCTGTAAATTCAGTTGGAGACGATCTTTTTTACACGCATACAGCAGATGGCCAAAAAGCATATCTCACTTCATTTAGGAAGGGTGGGAAAGGTGAAAAAGACATCTACCGAATTGATATGAATAGTGAAGTTAAAAATATAGCCTTTTTGAATGGAGAAATCATTCACGCTCAAGGAAAGGAAATACCTGAAGATTCATATATCGTTATTTCATGTTTAAATTGTGACAATACTGAAAAAAGAACCTTGACTCCAAGAATTCGAGATGGTGTTTTCCTTTCAAAACTTGAAAAATGTAAGGAATATGAATTATCATACTTCTACAATGAAAACACCCAAAATCCATATACAGAAACCTTTTCAACAAATTGTGATTTGGCCTATGAGGAAATCAACAAAAGAGTCCTATTGGATGATGACAAACAAGTCATTATTCCATTCTTCGAATATACACTAGAGGGAATTGTTGCAGATCGAAAAACTGGTGAAGTAATTCCTGGTGCAAATGTGTACATATATGGTTTAAATATCAAGGACAGTCTAGAAACTTTGGTTGCAGACAGTGAAGGTGCTTTCACTTCAGATTTACTTGACCGAAAATCATTTGGTTATGCCCTGAATTTTGGAGTTGATGTTTCTGCCGAAGGATATTTAAATGGCTCATTTAAAATTGAAACTTCATTAGGGGCTGATTCAGTGATACGATTAACATATTTATTGGATAAAAAAGAAATTGGAACTGATTTAGGTCCTTTTATGATTTACTATAATTTTGATAAATACGACATTCGTGAAGATGCGAAAGTAGAGCTTGATAAAGTTGTAAAAGTCATGAATGAAAACCCTGAGGTGAAAATCGAACTAGGTTCACACACCGACTGTCGAGGGTCTTCTTCATATAACTTAAGGCTTTCCAAAAAAAGAGCTAAGTCAGCTGCAAGTTACATCAGTTCAAGAATAAGTAACCCTAGTCGAATCTCTTCTAAAGGATATGGAGAGTCAAAACTTATTAATGATTGTAATTGTAGATCTAAGTGCTCAAAAGAAGCACATCAAGAGAATAGAAGAACGGAATTTATTATAGTGCCTTAGTATTGGCAGTATTGCAAATTCATGAATATTCATTTAAATAAGCCCTTGTGTGTATTTGACCTTGAAACAACAGGTTTAGACATATCAAAAGATCGCATCGTACAAATTGCAATATTAAAAGTTCATCCTGATGGCAAAAAAGAGGAGTTGAACTTAGTCATCAATCCTCAAATCAATATTTCAGAAAGTAATGCGGCAATACACGGCATTACAAACGAAATAGTCAAAGATGCCCCCACATTCAAGCAAGCCGCAAAAGAAATTGCTGAATTTATTGGAGAATCTGATATGGCTGGATACAATTCAAACAAATTTGACATTCCAGTACTAGCAGAAGAGTTTCTGCGTGCTGAAATCGATTTTGATTTATCATCCAAAAAGTGTGTGGATGTTCAAAATATATTTCATAAAATGGAACAGCGGACTCTTGTTGCTGCTTTTAAGTTCTATTGCTCTAAAGAGCTTGATAATGCTCATGATGCCATGGCTGATACAACAGCGACTTGGGAGGTATTTGAAAAACAATTAGAACGCTATGAAAATTTAAAACCAAACATTGATTTTCTGTCTGAATTCTCTAAAGCTGGTAAATTAAAAAATGCTGATTTTGCTGGTAGACTTGCCTACAACGAGAAAGACGAAATGGTATACAATTTTGGTAAACACAGTGGAAAAACCATTAAAGAAATATCTAATTCAGAACCCGGCTATTATGGATGGATGTTAGAAGCTGACTTTCCAAGATACACGAAGAAAATCTTGTTTCAAGAAATGGAGAAAATTAAAGAAGAAAAAAGACAAGAAAATCAAAAGGATTTTAATACAAAGCTTTCGGATCTTCAAAACAAATTCAAAAAATGAAAATCATTTGTATCGGTCGAAATTTTGTAGATCATGCCAAAGAAATGAATGCTCCCCTTCCAAAGAGACCTATCTTTTTTTTAAAACCAGACACTGCAATACTTCGAACATCAAATTTCTATCATCCCAAATTCTCAAATAACATACAATACGAATGTGAGCTTGTCATCAAAATCAATAAGGTAGGCAAGAACATTCAAGAAAAATTTGCCCATACCTACTATTCAGAATTTACTTTAGGAATTGATTTTACGGCAAGAGATCTACAGTCAGAATGTAAGAAGTCCGGTTTACCTTGGGAAATAGCCAAAGGTTTTGATTCTAGTGCTCCCCTATCCGATCGGTGGCTTAAAATTGAAGATTATAAAAATGAAATTCAATTTAGCTTGACAAAAAACAATCAAACTGTTCAAGAAGGAAATACAAGTCAAATGATATTTTCATTTAATCAATTGATCTGCCACTTATCCAAGTATATTACCTTAAAGAAAGGTGATCTCATATTTACAGGCACCCCTTCTGGCGTTGGAAAGGTAGATATTGGAGATACTTTAGAGGCATTCGTAGGAAATGAAAAGCTTCTAAAAATTAATATCAAGTAGATTACTTTTTAGATATTTTTTTCTTAACACCTGACTGAACAAAGTGCAGAACATACATTCCTTGATCAAGAAAGGATAAATCTATTTCAAATTCTTGCGAAGTTAGCTCAAATTGACGAATCAGTTTACCCGAGTAATCACAAAGAAACACATGCTCATCTTTTACAGGTCCAATCTGTTTGATATGTACGATGTGATTAAAAGGATTGGGATATAATTCAATGCGCAATTCATAAAGATGTTCTTGAATCCCTAAATTACTTCCAGGTTCATTTTCTAGATGAAAAATCCCTCCCAGATCTTGACCTAAAAATAAATCCAAGTCCGTATCATTATCTATATCCAATACATAAGCCGAACTATACGCACCGAGTTCAATATTTAAAAATGAACTATCAATAAACGTAAATAAACCACCATCATCAATATGATTATCAATGTCTTTCAGAAATTTGAGTGTTCCATCTAAACAACCAATGATTGCATAAGTTGTATCATTATGACTAAAAAAATTCGGTACAGGATACCCATCAGGTGTCAAGTCAGATACATCTATACCACCTAACAAAGATGTTACAAGGGTAAATTCGGGATTTGACGTGCTCCCGGTATTTTGATAGTAAATAATTTCCCCAGTTTTAACGCCAAAGATTAGATCAAGTAAACCATCCTTATTTAAATCAAATAGTTGCGGAGTAGCATAGAGACCATGCTGAATTAAATTGCCATTATTGTCGGTGTAATTAAAGACCGGAGACGAAAAAGTGACTGATGACCCTGTTGAATTATTTTCAAAATAGACTAAAGTTCCATCCTCCAAACCAAGAAACATATCGATTTTTGAATCTCCGTTCAAATCTCCAAATGCCGGAACCATCCTAAGACCAACATTCAAAGAAGATAAGTTCTGAAAGTCTGAATCAATTAGGGTGAATTCCGGAGTAATAAGTGTTCCCGTATTTTTGTAGTAAGCAATCCTACTTTCTTTTGATAATACGGGCTTATATGCAAAAAAATGAGCAATAAACATATCCGTTAAACCATCTCCATCAATATCAACAAACTTAGGAATAGAACCTGTACCACAATCAATCATATCCTCCTGCAAAAATGCTTTGGTCTCGAAAACAAAATTGGCATTTAAATTACTGCCTGTGTTTTTATATTTAACTACACTTGTTTCGTTTTCAGAAACATTTTTTGCATTAGGTGCAACAATTAAATCCTTAATCTCATCAAAGTCTACATCAACATAAAAAGCCGCGGGAAAAAGCTGTGTGCTCACCGGAATACTATTTGAAGGAAATGAAGGGTCAACAGAAATCATAGGTGAATTCGCATTTACTTCTGAACCGCTATTAGTCAATAAATTAAGATTAGTGAAAGCTACATCTCCCACAATCAAATCTTTGACACCAGAATTGTCAATGTCTAGCGCCAATAAACTTGATCCCGCGTGGGCTTTTTCTTCTTGAAGATCGTCCAAAATTTCTGGCTTAACAATTCCTGGATTGGGGACATTTCCATCCTCACAAGGAGGTGTTTGATCATCTAAAAACAAGGTATTCGTCGATACATCCTCTCTAACCTTTCCCCAACATTCATTTCTTAATTCAAAAACCAATGAATCCGCATGATTATATAATTCCATGCTCTTATTTTGATGGTACTGTATGTATTGACCTCCAATATGAAAAGTAAGAACATCAATATCACCATCATTATCAACATCAACAATTGCTGGAATATCAGTAGAGCTCACATAAAGATTCAATTCCACTCCCCAATAATCAGAATAGACAAGTTCTTTAGCCAATTCCCAACTCATTCCATTACTCGCATCACCCATATTTTTATAGACCTTTAATCCACCTATTCCATAGGTAAAGAGATCTTTTTTATTATCACCATTGTAATCAATTGCAAATAATCTGTAGCGCATATCACTAGGAAATAAATCCTTTCCATATGGATCATAGCGATAGGCTGAAACACCAGCTTCTTGATAATGCTCAAACAACTTTACTTGATTCTGACTACGGTCAAATACAAGTAAATCCATATCACCATCGTAATCATAATCAATATCCGAAATCTGAATATAGTTTAATCCTCCTGCCCAAGGCATTTTCAAGGCATTACCACCATGAATAACTGAAATAGAGTCAACATAATTAAAGGCAAACTGACTTATACCCGAAAAACTTATTGCTACAAAAAACAATAGTGTAAAAAAGGAGCTGGATTTCATTTTCTAAAGGTAGTGCTTTTGTTATTTATTTTAAAACAATCTATTCTATCGAAATGTCTATTTTGATTATTTTTACATCGCTTTAAGACGAATAAAACCATCCTATGAAAAAAAGCCAAATTATTTTATTTTCAGTTACACTCGTATTGACCGGAATCATTTATGCCATTGTACTCAATAATAAGAAAACTGAAATTAAAGAAGTTAAGGGTGAGGAAACCGTTAAGTACATTCCTGTGCAGGTTGTCAAAAATGAAAATCGTTCGCTTAAAACAAAATCATATGGACAAGTTACACCATACACTGAACTCGATGTTGCTTTTGAGGTACAAGGCAAGCTAGAGAAAGGATCAATAAAATTGAAACCTGGAAGTAAATTCAGATTTAACGACCTCCTCTATAAAGTTGATTCTGAGGAAATGTTTTTTACCTTAAGTGCCAGAAAAGCTCAGCTTTCCAATCTTTTAATTAACATTTTAGCTGATATAGAATTAGACTTTCCACAAGAATTTGATAAATGGAATAGTTTCATAGAAAAAATTGATCCAGTATCATTTTTACCAGAATTTCCGAAATGTAATGGTGAAAAAGAAAAGATGTTCTTTACTGCAAAAGGTGTTTTTTCAGAGTACTTGAACATCAAAAGTCTCGAAACCAGAATGTCGAAATATTTATTCTTAGCACCATTTAATGGACATGTTGTTGATGTTTATGCAGAGCCGGGTTCAATTATTAATCCAGGTGTACGAATCGCTCGAATCGCAAACATGGAAAGCATGGAGGTTAAATTGCCAATAACCATTGATTTATATGAAAAATTTAAAGAAAAAGGTTCTGTACAATTTTTAAATGCCGAAAACAAGCCGATCGGATCAGGGAAAATCATCAGAACATCAAATGCGATTAATCAAAGTACGCAATCAATTGATGTCTATTATTCAATTGAACCCATAAAAGGTGTTACCATTCTATCAAATCAATATGTGACAGCAGAAATAGATAATCTTATTTCTGAATCCATGTGTGTGGTGCCATCTTCAGCAATAAAAGAAAATGCCATTTATTTATTGAAAAACGAAAAACTCATTCAACAAAAAATAACGGTGATAGGATCAAAACAAGATTCACTTTTCATACATGGCTTGAATGACTACGATACGCTTTTATTGGAATATAATGTGCCCGACAATAAAATCAAGAAATACATCGGAATAGAAAGACAATAATGAGAAAACTAATTACTTTTTTTGTCAATCGTCCAGTATGGGGTAATGCCTTCATTTTTGTGGTTATTATTTTCGGGATTTTTGCATTATCCAACACAAAGAAGTCTTTTTTTCCTGAACTTGACCCGAACACAATAGTTGTTTCCGTTTTTTATCCTGGAGCCTCTCCTAATGAAATGGAAGAAGGGGTTACCATTAAAATTGAGCAAGCTGTAAAGGGCATTGCCGCGATTGATGAAATCAATTCTACTTCATCCGAAAACATGGCCAGTGTCAATATTAAGGCCTATCAGGATGCAGATATGGACCAGCTATTAAGTGATGTGGAAAACGCCATCAATTCAATTAACTCATTTCCTGAAGGGGCAGAAAAGCCGATTATTAAACGTCTTACATCTGGCGGGATGGGAAGCGTCGTAGCATTTATTGGGATTTCGGCAAAAGACAAAAATATTTCAGGTATAAAGCTTGTAGACTTGGCCACAAAAGTTGAACAAGACCTGCTCAATACCAAGAACATTACAGAAATTGTTGAAATGGGTTTTCCCACCAAAGAGATCACGATTAATATTCGAGAAAATGACCTGTTGCGTTACAATACTTCGTTTCAAGAAATTTCAATGGCTATCAGTAGTA
Source organism: Flavobacteriales bacterium (assembly GCA_003331365.1). Taxonomy (GTDB): domain Bacteria; phylum Bacteroidota; class Bacteroidia; order Flavobacteriales_D; family Crocinitomicaceae; genus UBA952. The sequence continues at coordinate 8,301 of QOQC01000020.1, forward strand.
AAAACAATAATATCACTACAGGGTTTATCCGTGGTAATTTACAAGAAATGAGCATACGCTCAAATGATCGAGTGCTCAACCCAGATGACATCTCTCAAATTATATTAAAAACAACTCGTTCCGGTGAGATTTTAACCATCGGTGATGTTGCAGATGTAAATCTTGGGTATTCAGAAGACTCTCAAGAGTCTACATTTAATGGGTTCCCCGCTGTTTCTTTTCAAATTGAAAAAACTGTTGAGCAAGACATTGAGGACATTTCCAAAACCCTACATGATTATCAGAAAAAATTCAATAAAGAAAATCCAGAATTTCAATTTGACATCTATTTTGAATTCAATGAATTGTTAGAAGGAAGGATTGATTTATTGACAAAGAATGGCTTAACTGGATTGATCTTAGTTCTCGTATTTCTAGGGCTGTTTTTGAATGTGAAGCTTTCAAGTTGGGTAGCATTTGGTATTCCCTTTTCCTTTTTAGGCATGTTCATATTGGGATCATTTTATGGGATAACCATAAACATGATTTCATTATTCGGTATGATTTTGGTGGTTGGGATTCTAGTCGACGACGGAATTGTCATTGCCGAAAACATTTATGCACATTTTGAAAAAGGTAAAACCGCTAAACAAGCAGCAATAGATGGAACCATGGAAGTTTTACCTTCAGTATGTTCTTCGGTAATTACTACAATTGTAGCCTTTTCTGTACTATTTTTTGTGGAAGGCTTGGAAATGATGAGGGAAATGGCCTTTGTTACTATCGGGTGTCTCATATTTTCGATTCTTGAAGGTTTTATTACTTTACCTTCTCACCTTTCTAAAAAGTATGTCCTCAATGCAAACCCTATAATACCCCTCTCACACTGGACAGGTTTCGGACTCATCATTTTGGGTATTATACTTGTTATTTCAGGAATTTATTTATTCCCTTCAGAAAAACCTTCAATGGATATTTTATTTCCAGTTGTACTGATTCTGTGTGGTTTGATTGCAGCTTTTAACGGTTTCTCAAAATCTCCCATTGAAAACAAAGTGAGGGCATTTGCTGATCATTTTATAAAATGGTTTAGAGACAATATGTTTCATGAAACTGTTCAGCTTCTCATTGGAAAGAAGAGAAAGTGGTATAGGTTAAGCTTTTTCGCACCGATGGCTTTTACTTTTATTGTCATTAGTATGCTTATTAACGGAACACTATCCTCCACGTTTTTCCCGAATATTCAGCCTGACTTTTTTACGATTGAAGTAGCATATAATCCAGGAAGCAATGAAAATCAAACAAAAGAATTCATAGAACAAGCGACCATTATTCTTTTAGAGGAGAATGAAAGAATTAAAAAAGAAACGGGTGATGAAATAATGACCTATTACACGAGTAACATTGGTTTTAGCCAAAGTATTGGTCAGGCTGGAAATCATACCGGAAGTATCAATGTGTTTGTCGATGCCGAAAATACAAAGTTACCTCTAGACACGCTAATGAATAGAATTAATAAAAGAATCAATCAATTGAATGCGAGTAAAATTGCCCAAGATGTATATGTCGGAGGATTCAACAGGTTTGGAAAAGAGATTGAAATAGGGCTTACCTCCACGAACGAAAATGAATTGATTAGTGCACGTGATGAATTGAAAAATGAGCTTAATCGAATGTCTGGAGTTATTAACGTGAAAGATAATATGCCTCCTGGCAGAAACGAGATACAGCTTGTAATGAAAGAACAAGCAGAAATATACGGCATATCAAAATCGGAAATATTATCACAAATCAGACAGGGCTTTTTCGGACAAGAGGCACAAAGAGTAATTATTGGTACGGATGAAGTGAAAATTTGGGTAAGATATCCGCTAGAGGACCGAAATAGTATCTACGACCTCTACAACATGAAAGTAAAAAATGCTCGGGGAATTCAGATTCCCTTGGAGAAGCTATGTTCTTTTTCAATGGGTAGAGCCCCAGAAAGCTTAAAAAGATTAAATGGCCAGCGTATCATTAAAGTCGATGCTGAAACCATTGACCCTGACAAAGTAGCAGACATTAATAAAAATATATTTGACTCCATTATACCCAAAGTAGCCTCAGTTTATCCAAATATATCTGCATTAAAGCTTGGGCAATTTGAACGAAGCCAAAAAACAGGTGATTCCATGCAGTATGTTACAATGGTACTTGTCTTTCTGATGTTTGTCATTTTAATGCTTCATTTCAACAGCTTGTCACAAGCATTTTTAATTATGTTGGTTATACCATCAGGTATTGCAGGTTCGATTATTGGCCATGGTTTGGTAGGCATCCCTGTGTCTATACTTTCGGTTTTTGGAATGATTGCTCTTATTGGTGTTCTTGTGAACGATGCCATTGTATTTCTGGATCGCTACAACAACTTATTAATTGAAGGAGAATCCATAAAAAACGCAGCTAGTAAAGCTGCTTTATCCCGTTTTAGACCAATACTCCTCACCTCTATTACAACTGTTGCAGGATTACTTCCAATGATATCCGAAACAAGTATGCAAGCTCAATTTCTCATCCCAATGGCTACTTCGATTGCCTTTGGTGTTTTATTTGGTACCGTATTTATTTTGTTCTTCTATCCATCTGCAATTTTATTTTGGAACGAGGGAGCCAGAATAAGAAAAAGGATTTTTTCCGGAGAAAAGATCACAGAGCTTGAGGCAGAGCCTGTGTTTAGAGTTAAAAAAAATATAGCGTCAAATGAGAATTAGTATCCTATTTCTTTTCCTTTTCAATGGACTATTTTGTTTTACTCAACTTGAATTTTCTGATAGCTTATCCGCAAAAGAAGCTGTGCTCATCGCATTAAAAAACAACTATGATATTCAGGTTTCAAATGCGCAGCTTGATATTTCCGAAAAAAACAATTCTTGGAGCGAGGCTGGATTATTTCCGACAGTAGCCTTAAATGTTGGGTATAACAATACGATTCAAGACAATTCCAACAACCCTTTTACCTTCACGCCTGGAGTAATCTTGTCTAGAAGTCTTTCTCCTAACCTGTCCCTTAATCTTAATCTTTTCAGTGGATTTGCAGTAAAAATATCAAAGGAGCGTTTAGAGAAACTAGAAGAGCAAAGCAAAGGGAATGCCTTACTGGTTGTTGAATCAACGATCTTAGATGTATTAAAAGCCTATTATAGTGCTCGTGTACAATACGACCGATTAATGATTCTAAACGAGCTTAAAACTGATGCTAACAATCGTTATCAATTCTATGTTTCGAAAAACAAATACGCTAATTCTTCCTCATTAGAAGAGTTACAATTTAAAAATCAATATTTCTCAGACAGCACAAACGCCCTTGTTCAAGAGTATTCACTTAAAAATGCCATTAGAAATCTATTTCTTTTAATGAATAATAATGAAATAGAGGAAGATATTAAAATTCCTTTTCTCATAGACGGATTGGAATTTGACTTCCCATTAATGGATTTCAATGAAGTCATGAATAGCCTAAAAGGAAATAACCAACAGCTAAAAAATCAGTTAATTGGTATTGAGATTCAACAACTAAACACCTCCTTTCAAAAATCATTCTTATATCCTACACTGAGCTTACAAGGAAGCTTTACTCCCTCTAAAAGCTGGTTTGAAGACTTGAATGGCACGTTTGATCCTGTTCAGACAGAAATAATCAATTATAATGGCATGGTAAACTTGAGATATACAATTTTCAATAACTGGAAAAACAAAAGAGCCGTTGAAGTTTCGAAAGTTCAAGAATCCATATCCCAAATGAATTATAACAAAATGGAAAAAACAATGAGGAGTTCAATGGCTACCCTCATTGATTCCTACAAAGGCAATTCAAACTTAGTTGAATTGTCAACCGCAAATATTGAATTTGCAACAAAAACATTTGAACTTGCTAAAAAAAGACTTGAACTCGGTACTTTGAATTCAATAGATTTATTAGTCTTTGAAAATTCTTATCAAAATCAATTGCTTCAGCATTATGAGTTCCTTTTCAATAAAATCAGCACTTTTCTAGAAATTTATAAACTATCAGGGAAATTAGCGCTAGACTATGTCAATGATTAATTTTCTTTATAAACAATGATTTTTGTATCATCTCCTCCAGAGGAAAAAGAATGTTCATTAATTTTCATCAGCGTGTTGACAGAAAAATTATGGCCTTGGCTTTTATGATCGATTTTCTGTATTACCTTTTCATAAAAACCTTTCCAAATTTTTATAGATCGGTCTCTACTTGCAGAAATTGTAACATCATCATTCATTGCCAAAAGTGAATAAATGGTGTAATGATGTGCAGGTATTGATTTCAATTGTTCACCATTCAGATTATAAATGCGAATACGCGCATCATTCCCACCTGAAGCAAGCAATTTTCTTTTTTCACAAAATAGCAACGAAGAAACCCCATTATCATTTGCCTTGAAGGTCTTCAATTCGTTATAGTACTCTGTTTCAAAAATGCTTATTTCCCCATTCTGTTTACCAACAAACAAGAGCTTTTCGGATGATGAGTAAAACATGGCTCTTATTTTACCACAGTTTAAATGAACCATCATTTGAAGCTCCCAAGTTTTATTATCCCAAATAGATAAATATCCCTCCTGATCTCCAACATATATATGATTGCGATCAAGATTTTTTTCTATCGAAAATATGGCATTTCGATGTTGTGTAAAACAACGAATTTCCTTTTTGGAAATCACATCAAATAAATTCAAACGACCATCCGAACCACCTACAATTAAGGTATTGCTTTCTTCAATAAAATGAATCGCATAAGATGGTTTTTCCAGCTTTATCGCAAAGCTATCCTGATTACCATTATTAATATCCCATCTAACCACGTATTTATCCCCTGAGGAAGAATAGATATGATCAGAGCTTCTAGTTAAGGCATAAACTGCGGCTGAATGTTCGTCAATGGTATAATGATGAGCAAAATAAGTCCCTGAATTATGACTCGTCTTCTTCATCCTCATCATTTATTTGCTTTAGGCGCTCTTCAACTTTTTTGGGTAGATATTCAAAAAATGTATCTCCACGCAAACCTAAACGCAAACATTCAAGAGGAATCAAATCCTTTGGAGCAATATTACCAAGATTTACCTCCGCACCAAAAAGCTTAATAAACCAAACTTGTTGATTTTTTTGAGGTGCCTCCCATAAAATATCCTGAGGAGCTATTTTCGAAATAATACGATTAATCAATAATGTATGTGCTGTTCCATTTGGTCGAAACACACCAACATTTCCAGACTCTCTTCCCTCTGCTATCACCTTCCAACTTCCTGCTTCTAACTCAGAATGCATCATTCTGATCCATTTTGCAGGTGATATTAAAATACCGGAATCTTTCGAGCCTACCTCAGACATTACTGTCCTATCCTTAGACATTTTTTCTATCAATTCGCATTTTATATCGTGAGGAATAATGATTGAACCATCCGATATTTCGGCCAAATCTAAATCGTATTGATTTAATAGCTTTATATATTGATCGAATTTCCCTCTTGCATAAAATGCCTCAAATAAAGTACCTCCGAAGTAAGGACGAATTCCGGCTTTTTTATACAATTTAATTTTTTGTTCAAGGTTTTGTGTCACATAGGAAGTTCCAAAACCAAACTTTACTATATCTGTCAAATGACCCGAAGACTCGATGAAATCTTCTGTCTCTCTAAGGCTGAGACCCTTGTCCATCATCATTGTAACGCCCTGATTACGAGGCTTTTCAGACCTTTTAGGAATGTAGGATAATTTAAAATTCATTGATATTTAGTCTTTTGATATATTCAAAAAGTCTTGATCATCCAATAGATTTGGATTGATTTCAAAAATAGATTTGGCCTTTTCTCCATTTTCCTTTAGGCATTTCGAAAACAATTGTAAGGCCTCATCTTTTTGCCCAAGTAACCAAAACAAATTAATTTCTAATATGGAAGAAATCTTGTTTGATTCATGCTCATCCATGAACTCTCTTAAAACCGAAAAGGCTTGTTGAGGTGAGAATTCTGTCAATAATTCTATATAATCCGATAAACACTCCTCATCATTTGGATTGATTTCCAATGATTTCTTGTAAAATTCAATAGCCTTATCAAAGTCTTCAATTTTTTCAAATGCACCTGCCAATACATGCATAATTCCGGAGTTCGTAGGATCAAACTCTAAGGCCTTTTCAATTAAAATGATGGCTTCATTTGTATTTCCTTCAATATCCTCTACAATTCCTAATCCCAACCATGCCTCTGAAAACATTGGCGCAAGCTCCAAACTCCTTTTGTAATGGTGCTTTGAAAGCTCCAATTCATTGACCTGTTCATAACATTCACCAATATAGCAATAGGCAGTGGCGTCATCTCCATCAATTCTCATACATTCATTAAAATGTTCAATTGCTTTGTAAAATTTTTCTTTTGATAAATAGGCATTCGCTATGTTAAAGTGTGCTGGGCCAAAATTTGAATTAATCAAAATAGAATAATCATACGCCCATAGCGCTTTTTCATAATTTTCAATTTTACTGTAGGCATTACCAAGATTATACCAGGCGGTAAAGGAATAAGGATTCTCATCAATAAACTGAGAGTAACATTCAATAGCCAAATTATAATCGCCAAGCTGATCATAACAAAAGGCAATCTCGTATAAGGCTCCTTCGTTCTCAGAATTGACCATTAAGGCTGTTTTTAGAATAATTATCGCTTCTTTAAAATTACCCAAGTTCTGATATTCCATGGCAATATCTAGATATATATCATCCAAATCCTCATCTCCGGCTGCTTCAATCGCGAGATTATAATTTTTAATGGCATTTTTTGAATCACGAAGCTGACTAAACAATGAAGCTTTTGTCAAGAAATATTCAAAAGAAAGCATTCCGAAATTTTCTATGCTGTCCGTAATCTCAAGGGCCTCATTTAGCTTACCTAAACCTCCAAGGGCTTGAGCCTTTCGCAAATGAAAAAGATGGTTATAAGAAAAGTGCGTTAAAGCGTAGTCCGCAGCCACTTTAGCCTTTGAGAAATTTCCGTTCACAAGATAATGGTCAATAATAGCTTCGATACGATCGCTATCCATAAAACCTATCTGAACACCTTTAAGATATGATTCAAATTGTTCGAGATCTTCCTTTAAGAATTTTTCTCCGCTATCATCATCTTCGTCATCAAACATATTGTGTTTTTCTTAAAGTTAAATTTATTTTAATTCTATGCATAAGAACATCAAAAAATATTATCAACATTCATATTGTTTATTACTCCTACTACTTAATTGAAAAGTGTTTTTCAGCTTCTTCAGATACATAATTACCTATGGCAAGTGATGCCGTTGCCGCAGGCGATGGAGCATTTAAAACATGTATTGAATTGCCATGATATTCTATTCTAAAATCATCTCTTGTATCACCATCCTGAGAAAGAAGTAAAGCCCTTACTCCTGCCCTACCTGGACGAATATCATTTGAATCCAATGAAGGAATCATTCGCTGAAGCGTTTTTAAAAATAATCGTTTGGAAAATGCTCTACGATATTCATTAATTCCAAATGACATATTGTTGAAAAATAATTTCCATGTCCCACCGTAGCTCAGTGCGTCAGCAGTGTCTTTGAGTGAAAAATCAGTCTTATGATATCCTTCTCTTTTAAATGTAAAAACAGCATTTGGACCACATTCAATCTCACCATTCGTCATTCTCGTAAAATGGACACCTAAAAATGGAAAGTCAGGATTTGGAACGGGGTAAATCAAATTCTTGACTTTGTGTTTGGCTTGATCTGTCAATTCATAATAGTCGCCTCTAAAACCAACAACTTTTTCTTTCAACTTAACACCGTCCTTTTTAGCCAATCGATCCGCCTGAAGCCCTGCGCAAAAAACCAAATATTTAGCTTTAAATGTTCCTTTAGCTGAATGTAAAATTGAAAAGGAGTCCTCTTTGCCAATATTTTTAATTTCGTGACCCATGAAAACCTTACTGTTCTCATTAATCCCTTGAGCGAGTTCAACCATTTTTTTGGTAGCCCCAACAAAATCGATAATTCCCGTACAGGGTACCCAAATACCCCCAATAGATTTCACGTGAGGTTCAATTTCTCTTACCTGCTCAGCATTGATTTTCTCAATTCCTTCTATCTTGTTTTCAGTGCCAATTTCAAAAATCCGATTCATATCAGAAAGCTCTTTCTCATCAGTAGCAACAACAACCTTTCCACAAACATCGTGATCTACGCTATGAGTTTTGGCAAAATCGACCAATTCATGACGCCCTTCTATACAATTTCTGGCTTTGAGAGATCCTGGTTTATAATATAATCCAGAATGAATTACTCCTGAATTATGTCCAGTTTGATGTGCTGCTAATGAATCCTCTTTTTCGAAAAGCGCAAGTTTTAATGAAGGGTTTCTCTTCTGAATTTTATAAAAAGTTGCTGCTCCAACAATACCTCCTCCTATAATGGCAATATCAAACTGCATGTTTTTTTTTCGCAAAACTAATGAATATCTATATTTTCTTGGGTAATTCAATAGAATTAAAATCACAATCCTTTTGAATAATTTTCATGAAGCTTTAAATTTGTACCCGCATATTATGATTCAATTTAAAAAAGTAGCATTTCATACCTTTGGCTGTAAGCTTAATTTTTCGGAAACCTCGACAATTTCGAGACTTTTCGAAAATGCAGGTATAGCAAAAGTAACTTTAGATGATTTTCCAGATATTTTTGTAATCAATACCTGCTCTGTTACAGAAAATGCTGATAAAAGGTGCAAACAACTCGTTCGTAAGGTCAAAAGACTAAACCCAGATTGCCATGTCATCATTATAGGATGTTTTGCTCAATTGAAACCTAATCAAATTGCAGAAATTGATGGTGTTGACATGGTTTTAGGAGCTAATGAGAAATTCAATATACTCGAACACTTAGAAAATTTAGACGAGCATACAGATAAAACACATGTATCTTTTGACCACATCAAAAAGACAAAAGAATTTATTCCTTCCTTTTCTATCGGTGACCGAACAAGATCCTTTTTGAAGATTCAAGATGGATGTGATTATTTCTGTACTTTCTGCACAATACCATTGGCAAGAGGAAAAAGCAGAAATGCAAGTATTGATGAAACTGTACAAGAAGCATTGAAAATTGCAAAAACATCCGTCAAGGAAGTCGTTTTAACAGGGGTCAATATAGGTGATTTCGGACAAGGAAATGAGGAGAATTTTTTTCAACTCATAGAGGAATTAGATAAAATATCTGGAATTGAAAGATTCAGAATTTCATCGATTGAACCCAATTTATTGTCCGATGAAATTATTGAGTTTTGTTTAAATAAGGCTAAGAGGTTTGCTCCCCATTTTCATATTCCGCTTCAATCTGGAAATGATGAAATGCTTAAGTCCATGCGGAGAAAGTATGATACTAAATTGTATAAGAATCGAATTGATTTGATTAAAAAACTCAGACCTGACGCTTGTATTGGAGTTGATGTTATTGTAGGTTTTCCTGGCGAATCTGATGCCCATTTTAATGATACACTTCAATTTCTAAAGGATTTAGACGTTTCTTATCTTCATGTTTTTACATATTCCGAACGAGCAAATACTACAGCAAATAAAATGACTGAAGTCGTGCCAATGGCAAAAAGAAAAGAAAGAAGTCAAATATTACATATGCTCTCAGAGCGTAAGAAAAGAGCATTTTACGAGTTAAATAAAAACACAGAAAGAAAAGTGCTTATTGAAAATGAAGATAACAACGGAATGATGTTTGGATTTACAGATAATTATGTGAAGATTAAAGTTCCATATGACTCTTCAATCGCAAATACCATACAAACTATATGTTTAAGGGAGTTGGACAGAGATCTCATCTTTAAAACTGATTTAAAAACCGTCTCAAAACAAGAATTAATTTGAAAAACATTTATATAACGCGTCGCGAAACTTTTAATGCTGCTCATAAGCTAAGAAGAGAGGATTGGAGTGATGATAAAAATGAGCTTGTGTTTGGAAAATGTGCAAATAAAAATTGGCACGGACACAATTTCGAACTTTTTGTTACTGTAAAAGGTGTACCTTCTGAAGATACAGGCTTTGTCATAAACCTAAAAGAGCTTGGAGAGGTCATAAAAAAAAGTGTAATAGAAAAGATCGATCACAAAAACATTAATTTAGACGTTGATTTTATGAAAGGCAAAATGTCCTCCACGGAAAATTTAGCCATCGGAATTTGGGAAGAAGTAGAACATGAGATAGTTAAAATGGGTGGTGAATTGATTAAAATTAAATTGTTTGAAACAGAAAATAATTTTGTTGAATATTTTGGAGGTAAAGAACCATATTAGTCCTTTTAATGTTAGAACATAAAAAGACGTAAAGTGAAAAAAATAAACATAGAGAATAATTACAGGGAAATCATCAAAGAATTGGGAGAAGATCCTGAAAGAGAGGGTTTAATTAAAACTCCGGAGCGGGTAGCGAAATCCATGAAATTCCTTTTAAATGGTTATCAGGCAGATCCGGATGCTACTATGAAGCAAGCCTTATTTCATGAAGAATATTCAGAAATGGTTTTGGTTAAAGATATCGAGGTTTACTCCTTGTGCGAGCACCACATGCTACCCTTCTTCGGTAAAGCACATATTGCCTACATTCCTGACGGCAAAATTGTTGGATTGAGTAAAATTCCAAGAGTGGTAGATGCATACGCCAGACGCCTTCAGGTTCAAGAACGATTAACCATTGAAATACGAGATTGCTTGCAAAAAAATTTAAATCCTAAAGGTGTTGCCGTGGTTCTTGAGTGTTCACACATGTGCATGCAAATGCGTGGTGTTCAAAAGCAAAATTCAGCAACAACTACAAGTGCATTTACAGGTCTATTTTTATCAAATGATACCACAAGAAAAGAATTTATAAACCTTATTAAGTAAAATTGAATAGTTATGTATGACCAAAGTGAAAGTAGTTTTTCAGCGCAAATTACAAGAGAATTTTTCAGATCAGTATACTCATACATGTTTGTAGCGCTCGGCATATCAGGAATCGTAGCATATACCATTGGTACTGACGAACAATTGTTTGCCGATTGGTTTGTATCTCCAAGTGGAGGAATGTCTCCCTTGTTTTGGGTGGCCATGTTCTCTCCTCTAGCTTTAAGTTTTGTGATACAATGGGGATACAATCGTTTATCCACCTCTTTATTATTGGTTCTTTTTGCTTTATTCTCAGCTTTAATGGGGCTATCGTTAGCAAGTATATTTCTTGTTTATGATATGTCTTCAATCGCGACAACATTTTTTGTTGCCGCTGGAGCTTTTGCGGGAATGGCTATTTTAGGTTATACCACCAAAACAGATCTTTCCAAATTTGGAAGCCTTCTATACATGGTATTCATTGGAATGTTCATTGCTGGAATAGTGAATATATTTATAGGAAATGCTTTTTTTGATTTTATCCTTGCATGCCTTGGTGTTTTTGTTTTTACGGGCTTAACAGCATATCACATGCAGGCCCTAAAACAGATTGCTCAAAGTACTCAAATGGACGCTGAATCAAGAAATAAATTGGCTCTAATTGGAGGTCTTCAGCTATACATTCTGTTTATCAATTTATTCCTTTCACTATTAAGAATATTAGGAGGTAGAGATTAATTTTGAAATGTTGCTCAATCAATTAACCTTTTAATTATTTTTGTAAAATAAAATATACGATATGTCTGATAATTTTTTCGAAGAATCAACAGCAGCCCTAGGGACCATTTTTACCATTATTGCATTAGGAATAGTTATCAGTATTCTAATCTGGGGTTAATTTCTGAGTTTATCCTATGCCCTTTAATTCGGTATTTTCGCACATTATAAAGAAGCGAATCCCTCGAATTAATCGCTTTTCGGAAGACCCTATTTCATGTCAAAAAGAAAACTTAAAGTTTTTACTTACCACTGCAGCGTATACTACTTTTGGTAAACAGTATGATTACAATCACATACATTCAGTAAAATCTTTTCAGGCAAAAGTACCCTTATCAAATTACGATTCTTTAAAACCATATATAGAAAGGCAACTGCTCGGAGAGGTAAATGTCTTGTGGCCAGGAAAAACAAGCTGGTTTGCAAAATCGTCAGGAACAAGCTCTAATAAGGAGAAATTATTACCCATTACTGTAGATTCATTATATGAAAATCATTATGCTGGAGGTAAAGATTTACTTGCGCTTTACTATCAAAATTTTCCCAACCGAAAGTTGTACAATGCCAAACATTTAATCATTGGTGGAAGTACTCAAATTCAAAGTATGTCAAATGACACAAGCATTGGTGATTTGTCTGCTTTTATTGTTGAAAATCTTCCTTGGTGGACTGAAATCAGAAGAACCCCAAAAAGAGAAATCGCATTGATGAATAATTGGGAAGAAAAGCTTGATAAAATGGCCTATGCTACCATTAATGAAAACATATGTATAATCGCAGGTCTTCCGAGCTGGACCAGTATTTTAATGAAAAAGATTTTAACAATAACAGGTAAGACGAATATTCACGAGGTTTGGCCGAATCTAGAACTATACATTCACGGAGGCATGAACTTCTCACCCTATGAGAAAACATTTAATACTCTTTTTCCTGATCCAAAAATGAATTACGTGGAAGCCTATAATTCATCAGAGGGATATTTTGGACTGCAAGACCAAGTAAACTCAAAAAACCTATTATTGCTATCGGATTCTCATGTATTTTATGAATTTATTCCAATGGAAGATTATGATGGTTTACAAAGCAAAACAGTTTTAAGCCTAGAGGAAATTGAATTGAATAAAGAATATGCGTTAGTAATTTCAACATCAGCGGGTCTATGGAGATATATTATTGGAGACACCATAAAATTTGTTGAAGACTCCCCTTACAGATTTCAAGTTACAGGCAGAACAACGCAATTTATTAATGCATTTGGAGAAAAACTGCTCATGATTCATGCAGAAAAAGCGATTGCCAAGGCGGCAAATGAATGCAAAGCAGCCATAAAAGATTACACCGTTGCACCCTTTTACAATGAACAAAAAGGGAATGGAGGTCACGAGTGGGCCATTTCATTTGATCGACAACCAGAGGACATAAGTGAATTTCAACAACAAATAGACAACGAATTAAAACAATTAAATGGCGACTATTTTGGGAAAAGAGCCCATGATATAAATATGATTGCACCAAAAATAAGAGTCGTTGAACCCGATGTTTTTGATTCTTGGTTAAAATCAAAAAACAAACTGGGTGGACAACACAAAGTTCCAAGATTGAGCGAAGAACGAAGTTTCATTGAAGAAATTCTTGATTTAAGTATTAGTTTGCAGAGTAATTCTTACATTTAATCGTGCTTAAAGTTTTATTAATCATCCCTTTTATAACAGTTAATTGTTGGTTTTTTGCCCAGTCACTAACCTATAAATATTCGATTCCCTTAAATGATAAAAATGAAATTTGGACTCCAGATAATACGGGAAATGTTTATTTGTATGGTTCCGATATTTTAGAAAAAAAATCAAATGGTCAATTACCCAGCTTTTCACAAAGTATAAAGTCCGTGGGAATAATTGACGATATATTACCTATAAATGCACTTAAAACCTATCTTTTTTCTGAGTCACAGCAGCAATTGTGTTTAATTGACAATACCTTAAGTATTCAATCTACTTGTTTAGATTTAGAGGAATATGAAATACAATATGCCCTGAAATGTGCCATATCGGGACGCCCTAATCTCATTTATATCTATGATCAGTTCAACTCTACCCTATTTCTCATCAACACAAAAACAAACAGCATTATTCAAAAGGTACCCAACCTCGAGGGGATTTTAAACGTGGAGTTGGAAATATCAGAACTTAAAGAATATGAAAACGAGCTCTTCATAAGAACGACAAGCGATAATATTTATCAATTTGATATGTTTTTAAACTTGAAAAAGCAACTTCCTGAAACAATTACAGCATTAAATTTCCACAAAAAATCCATTGTTGAAATAGAAGATAATGTATTGATATTTATGAACTTGGATTCAAATGAAAAAAAAATAATTCCTTTAGAAAATATTAGTGCGAATGAACTCAAAATTATGGGGAATTCTTTCTATTTTAGTACGGAATTTGAGATTAGAGTATATGAATATAATCCTAACTAATCAGTTATTGGATTTATCGATTATTGTATCTTAGTAACTTAAAAAAATTGAAATATGCATATTGCTGTTGCGGGAAATATAGGTTCGGGTAAAACCACGTTGACAAATATGTTGTCAAAGCATTATGGATGGGAAACTCATTTTGAAGATGTTGATCATAACCCATACTTGAATGATTTTTACCACGATATGCAACGATGGTCATTCAATTTACAGATATACTACCTAAATAGTCGATTTACTCAGGTTCAAGAAATTCAAAAAACAGATCAGACTGTCATTCAAGACCGAACGATTTATGAGGATGCTTTTATTTTTGCACCGAATCTTCACTCCATGGGGCTAATGACTACAAGAGATTTTGAGAATTACTTTTCATTATTCAATTTAATGGATTCTTTCGTTTCGGCACCCGATTTACTCATCTATTTAAGGGCTAGTGTACCTACCCTTGTAAATCAGATTCAACAAAGAGGACGCGATTATGAAGAAAGTATCCGTTTGGATTATTTGAAAAGATTAAACGAAAGATACGAAGCTTGGATTTCCACCTATGACAAGGGCAAATTACTCATTATTGATATTGACAACAATCGATTTCCTGAAAGTCAAGAAGACCTCGGAAAGATCATACACTCCATAGATGCCGAAATTCACGGTTTATTCTAAAATACCATTATGATTGTTATCACTGGTGCAGCAGGTTTTATAGCCAGCTTTCTCGCTCAAGAATTGAATAAAGTAGGTAAAACCGACCTTGTTTTAGTAGATGACTTTTCAATAAAAGATAAAGAAAGCAATCACAAAAGTATTCAATGTCATTCAAGAATCGAAAGAAATGCATTCATTGATTGGTTTTCGCGAAAATATGATGAAATAGAATTTGTATTTCATTTGGGAGCAAGAACGGATACCACTGAAATGGATTATTCGATCCACGAAGAATTGAATTTAGAATATAGTAAATCGATATGGAACATATGTTCGAATCACAAAATTCCATTAATATATGCAAGCTCTGCAGCAACCTATGGACTTGGAGAAAATGGTTATTCTGACAATCACGACCTTGTATACAAGCTAAAACCATTAAACCCATATGGTGATTCAAAAAATAATTTTGACAAATGGGCTTTACAAGAAGAAGTAAACCCACCTTTTTGGGCCGGGCTGAAATTTTTCAATGTTTATGGACCAAATGAATCCCATAAAGGCAGGATGGCGAGTGTCATTTATCATGCCTTTCACCAAATCAAATCAACGGGAAAGATGAATCTGTTTCGTTCTCACAATTCAAAATATAAGGATGGTGAGCAATTGAGAGACTTCATTTATGTCAAGGATGTCATCAAAATTTGTCTTTTCCTATATAAAAATCAATATCATTCTGGCTTATTCAATGTGGGTACAGGAAAGGCAGAAACTTTCAAAGCACTTGTGGAAAATACTTTTGAAGCATTAAATATGGGTTGTCAGATCAATTATATTGATACACCAGAGGATATCCGAGATAATTACCAATATTTTACAGAGGCGGATATGAATAAATTGGAATCAGTCGGATACCATGAGCCTTTCTTTTCTTTAAAGGAGGGCGTTCATGATTATATTCAACATTATCTAAATCGCTAGAATTGTTCATTACTTGTTGATAAATATTCATTAAAGTTTCGATTTTAATCGCTAAACGAGTAAATTTGTTACTCAATGTTAGATGCTTTAATTACATCAAAGACAAGGGTAAGGCTACTTGTTAAGTTTTTTTTAAACCCCACAATGAAAGCCTACCTACGTGAGCTAGCCTCCGAATTCAATGAGAGCACCAACTCGGTTCGACTAGAATTGAATAGATTGAAAGATGCTGGATTACTCGAATCCTATCACGAGGGGAATACAGTAATATATCAAGCCAAGCAAGAGCACCCATTGTTTCCTGAAATTCGAAAAATTGTGACCAAGGTAACAGGTATTGATTCCGTAGTTGAATCATTAATTGAACGTATTGGAAATATGCAGCAAGCATATTTGGTGGGTGATTACGCTAAAGGAAAGGACTCTGGCCTCATTGATGTTGTCTTGATCGGAGAGCTTGATAAAAGTATTTTGCAAGAGGCAATTGATACAGCTGAAGCGCTCATCAATCGAAAGATTCGAACACTGGTTCTAACTAAGAAGGAATTTGAGGCAAATACATTGAAAAAAAATGAACCATTCTTACTACTTTGGAGTAAGAAATAGTCATTTTTATGTTCCTGGGAAAGGTACTCAATTCCAAAAAATAATTGGGAGTGAGAATGGCGAAGCCGTAAAATGATTTTAGATATAATATTATTCAAAGACCCCTCTGTAAAGAGACACTTAGCCAAAACAATTACATGGCGAATAGTTGGAACTCTTGACACAATGGTTATTGGCTGGTTAATTACAGGTGATGTAATGACAGGTTTAAAAATCGGAGGTGTTGAAGTCGTTACTAAAATGATTTTATACTACTTTCACGAGCGGATGTGGTTTAAAATCAACCTTGGCTTACCACATCGAAAAACTGAAGATTCATCAAAAGAAACTAAGTGAATAACCTGAAGTCTCAGTCTTATAAAATAAAACGTAGCGACTACGAAAAACGAAATAATCACCGTGGCATTGTACTTTGGTTTGTTGGATTATCGGGCTCAGGTAAATCTACAATTGCAAATGGACTCCAATCCAAACTTTTTAAAAATGGATTCAATGCCATTGTTCTAGATGGTGACAATACAAGACTGGGCATCAATAAGGACCTTGGTTTCAGCGATAAAGATAGAAACGAGAATATAAGACGCGTAGCCGAAATTTCCAAGCTATTTGTTGAGACAGGTCATATCGTGATTAATGCTTTTATTTCTCCTTTTGAACTCAATAGAATTGAAGCAAGAAATATCATTTCTGAGACAGACTTTATCGAGGTATATATTGATAGTTCGATTTCAGCATGCGAAAAACGAGATGTAAAAGGACTTTACAAGAAAGCACGAGCAGGAGAGATATATGATTTTACAGGTATTTCAAGTCCATTTGAAGCACCCGTAAAACCTGATATATTAGTAAAAACTGATGAACAAACATCGGACGAAAGCATCGATTATTTATTTGAGCAATTAAAAACGAAATTATGAGCTACAGACTAGAACATTTGGAGGAGTTAGAAGCAGAGTCCATATTTGTTTTGAGAGAAGCATTTGCACAGTTTGAAAACCCCTGTATTTTATTCTCAGGAGGAAAAGATTCAATCGTTGTTACGCATCTTGCCGTTAAGGCTTTTTTTCCAGCCAAGATCCCGTTTCCGCTGGTACATATTGATACAGGACATAATTTTGATGAAACCATTGCTTTTCGTGACGAATTGATTCAAAAAATAGGAGCACAATTGGTCGTGGGCAGTGTTCAAGAAGCTATTGACAACGGTCTAGCTAAAGACGAGAAAGGCATTCATGCGACTCGTAATACTGCACAAATCCCGACCTTAATTGATACCATTGAGAAAAATAAATTTGATGCAGCAATGGGTGGTGCTCGAAGAGATGAAGAAAAAGCTCGTGCAAAAGAACGCTTTTTTTCCCATCGTGATGACTTTGGCCAATGGGATCCAAAAAATCAAAGACCAGAATTATGGAACTTATTCAATGGGAAAAAGAAATTTGGTGAGCACTTTCGTGTTTTTCCAATCAGCAACTGGACCGAAATGGATATATGGCAATATATTAAGAAAGAACAAATAGCATTACCAAGTCTATATTTTTCACATGAAAGAGAGGTAGTCCGAAGAGGAAATACGATTTTGGCAAATTCACCTTATTTGACTCTTAAGCCTAACGAAAAAATTACAAAGGAAATCGTGAGATTTAGAACCATTGGAGACTTAACAATCACAGGAGCAGTGAAGTCAAAAGCAAGCAAGATTGATCATATTATTGCTGAGGTTGCCGCAGCACGTGAAACTGAAAGAGGAAATCGCGCAGACGACCAAAGATCAGAGGCAGCTATGGAAGAACGTAAAAAAGAAGGATACTTTTAACATGAAAGGAGAATTATTAAGATTTACAACCGCCGGAAGCGTTGACGACGGTAAAAGTACCTTAATTGGTCGTTTGCTTTACGACTCAAAAAGTATTTTTCAAGATCAGCTAGCCGCGATAGAAAATACGAGTAAAAAGAAAGGATTAGATGATATTGATTTTTCCCTTTTAACGGATGGTTTAAAAGATGAAAGAGAACAAGGTATAACCATTGATGTTGCCTATAGATATTTCAATACGCCCAATCGAAAATTCATCATTGCAGACACACCAGGCCATATACAATATACCAGGAATATGGTTACCGGGGCCTCAACGGCTAATGCTGCTTTAATTTTAATAGATGCACGAAATGGTGTCATCGAACAAACGAAGAGACATAGCTATATTGCTTCATTACTCCAAATACCACATGTTCTTGTCTGCATCAATAAAATGGACCTCGTCAATTATGAAAAAGGTGCTTTTGATAAAATAAAAGAGCAGTATCAAGATTTTGCAGCCAAATTAGACATTCAGGATTTCATGTTCATCCCTATATCGGCGTTAAAAGGCGACAATGTTGTTAACCGATCTAAAAATATGGAATGGTACAATGGTCCAACCCTATTACATTCTTTAGAAAACATCCCTGTCGCTAATGACCTGAATCATATAGATTTTAGATTTGCCGTACAAACCGTTTTGAGACCACATACAGACGAATACCATGACTACAGAGGCTATGCCGGACGTATTTCAAGTGGCATTTTAAGAATTGGAGATCAAGTTACGGCACTACCCTCTCAACTGCAGAGCCGTATTAAAAAAATACATTGTGCAAATCTGGAGCTTCAAGAAGCCTATCCGCCTCAATCAATTAGTATAGAACTAGAGGATGATATTGACATCAGTCGGGGTGATATGATTGTGAAAACTACCAATCAGCCCCAAAACAGTCAAGAAATTGATACG
>QOQC01000021.1 GCA_003331365.1 Flavobacteriales bacterium
TCTTTTATTTTTAACTCATCCCTTATCGAGGTAATTAGTTTTTCCTTAGCTAATAACTCCGCTGCTAGGGGATTAATATCCTCTTGGTCTTTTAAATTCGCAAATCCCTGCTTTATTTCAAGAGTTGTATTTTCCAATTTAAAAATTGGAAGCTTACGTTTCATGGCTTCTTGTTCCTCCTTTGGAATAAGCTCCCCACCGTAGGTTAAGGTTATTTTTTGATTTGCGGCATCTACCTCTTGATTTAATAAATAGACGTTTGGTATCGGGTGTGTTGCGATTTCACTTTTAATAAATTCCTCGGCTTTTTGATTATACCTGTCCTGCTGAACCATAGTATATCCAAAATAAATACTAGGAATAATTGTGAGTATGGTAATTGCCAATATAATGCGATTCGTTCTTTTCGCGATTTTCGAATCTAAATTTTCTTTTTGTGGGAATTTAAGTATTCTTGCCGTTAATAATGTGGCAAGCGAGATAAAAACAGTATTAATAAAAAACAAATAAAAAGCCCCAAAGAAAAACTCCAATTGAAAAGTTGCAAGGCCGTAACCTGCAGTACATAATGGAGGCATTAAAGCTGTTGCAATTGCGACACCAGGAATGACATTCCCTTTCATCTTACTGGCAATTGCTACAATACCTGCCAAGCCGCCAAAAAAGGCAATTAATACATCATAAATATTTGGTGAAGTTCTGGCTAACATTTCAGTCTGCGCAACATTTATGGGTGTAAGAGAAAAATACAATGTTGAAGCGATGATCCCGACAATGCCAGCAAATAAATAATTATATAAGGCTTTTTTTAAAAGCGTGAGATCTGTAGTAGCAATGCCAAAACCCATCCCAATGATAGGGCCCATTATCGGAGAAACAAGCATAGCGCCAATCACTACGGCTGCGGAATTTACATTTAAACCTAATGAACAAATAAAAATTGCAAATACCAATATCCATAAATTAGTGCCTTTAAAAACAACACCATTGTCAATGCTTGTATATATTAATTCAAACTCCTCTTTTTCATTATTTAATTTAAAAGCATCAACGGTTCTCCTTATGTAATTGAATAATTTTTCCATACTATTAAATTAAAAGTAAAAATATTTTTTTTCTGTAAATAAACCCAAATAAATTATAGATGATTAAATAGAATTATAATAATCAAGTACCGTAAAAATTTTCCTAAAAATATAAATATAAATGAAGCAATTAAGCTCACTCTAAAAAAACCTAGAGCAATACCAAGAATGTCCCCGATAAATGGTAACCAGCTAAATAGAGCCATCCAATATCCGTATTTTTTTACCTGTTTCTTCCAGTTTTCTATTTTTTCTAGAGATGCGCCAAACAATTTTAGCCAATATGGGTTCCCCATACGTCCAATAAAATAATTGAGCCATCCACCTAAGGTGTTTCCCGCACTTGCACAAAAAAGACATACAATTGGATGATACCCCATGCTTAGCATTGCGATGAGAAAGGCTTCTGAAGCAATAGGAATAACAGTTGCAGCTAAAAAGCTTGTTAGGAAAAGCCCCAGAAAACCAATTTCAAATTCAAACATAAAAAAAGCCGGCATCGCCGGCTTCTAAATTAAATAAGTTCTTTCTTATTGTTTAGTAAATTTTCTGGTTATTGTATTCACACCATCATTAATATAAATGCAATATAGTCCGCTAGTCAGTTCTTTTGTGTTGACTAAGTATTCGTTTTGACCAGCCTGAGAATTCATAGTATTAGAGGAAATCACTTTTCCATACAAATCCGTTACCGTAATATCTAGAACAGATGCATTTGCCAGATATAGCTTTAAAACCGCTTCTTCACTAGTTGGGTTAGGAAATACAGAACCAACTTGAATATTAATATTGTTTTCCTCAATACCAATTGTTGGGTCAAAGTCCATTCTGATCATAGGAGTAGAGGTGGTGTAGTACCACGTTTCATTTGACCAATCAAAAAAGAAAGAGGTTTGAGGAACAGATCCCCCCGCGTTGCTTACTCGAAAACCTTCAGTGTAACATCCAGCAACAGCAAGATAAGTTGTATTTGCCAATAGGAAAACTGGTGATACTAATGGTATTGTAAGGTTTTGGTTCAACATATTAGTTTCAACAATAATCGGATCTGATTCCATTTCATAAACAAAATCACCTGTATTTGGGTCAAGCGAATACAATTTCATGTAAAATTCGGTTCCCACAGTTGCTCCATTAGTTCCTCCAGGAAGCCTAACTGTTAAGGCTTTTAATTCTTGATCATTCCAAATGTCAAAAAGATTACCAACTTCAAATCCATCAGTTCCATTTGATGTACTTCCACTCGGGTCATTATTGTCTCTTGCATAGATATAATCAGTGACATAAAAAGTAACGTTCGAAATCTGATTATTCGATGGAACATCGTCTGTAGAGTCAGAGCTTATTGATTGGGTAACCGTATAATTCATTGTGCTGGCAGGAGGGGTGAATTGTGTCGAAAGTGTTAAATCTACCGTATCCAGAGGAGCTACAGATGCAGGGTCACTTGTCCCTGTAAATACTCCGGAATTGATATCTACGTTTAATTGTGTGTTATTTTGAGTTTCAATACCCCCGTTAAAAACAGAAACTTGAAAATCAATTGGTGCTACTTGAGTTGTAGGTATTCTGTAGTAATACAATCCTTCAGTTCCCCAATATGTATCAGTAATTTCAAGATCATGATCTGGATTAGTGACGAGCTTTACGTCATCAATGTACCAACCATAAGTTACCCAGACATTTGGATTAGTAGAAGATCCGGGGTAATTGGTGGTCCAAGAAAATCGAATCCAAATAGGATCATTCGTAGCCGTCAAGATCGTACCTAGATTAATTTGTTTTAAATCTGGATTTGGATATGCAGAACCTCCGGATTGAGATAATACAGGTTTATCTAAATTATCACCAATTGGTTCGAAAATCACGCCATCTGTACTGATAAGTATCTGCTGTAAGTCGTTAAAACGAGCCCCATATTGTTCAAACTCCAAGGTTACTTGATTTGTGCCAGCTAAACCAATTACATCAATTGGATCCACTGTTGTCATCGTAAAGGTTACATCCAATTCTTGTGTTCCTGCGATTGGGTCTCCATTAACCAATTCGGCATAATTACCTCCAGAAGTTGAGTTAATCCCTGCAGAAGAATACCATCCTTCAGAAACATCATTGATATTCCAGCCATATTCAACACCTCCAAGGCCATTGTTATCGATAGTCCAGGTAGCTGGATCATCGAAATTGTCAGACCAAATGGTAACGCCTAAATCCTTTTCTAAAGGAGCTTTAATGATTTGTTTTTCTTCTGATAGAAGCTCATCCATAGATGGAATTCTCAGGTCTTTTTGAGACCAAATTGTACTTGACGCAAGAATCAAGCATAAGAATAGTATTTGTTTTTTCATTATTGTTTATTTATAGGTGCGTAAATATACAAAACTCTTCATGAAAATCATCTATCTTTCAGGAAGGGAAGTTGGTCTCGAATTTCATTGAGTTTTGATTTATCAATTGTAGTTAAAATCAGTTCCTCTTTTTTTGACTCTTTGGATATCACATTACCGACAGCATTAATGACACATGAACCTCCCGAATATTTGATTTTATTGAAATCATTTCCTACTCGATTACAAGCAACAACATATGATTGATTCTCAATAGCCCTTGCTTTTAACAAGGTATTCCAATGTTCTTGTCTTTTTTCAGGCCAATTAGCGACATATAGAATCACATCAAATTTTGAACTACCATCTGGTAACCAATGATTAGCAGTTAATTCAGGGAATCTAAGATCATAACAAATCTGTAGGTTAATTTTCCAACCGTTAAAATCAATAATCGTTTCATTGTTTCCGGCTGTAAATACCTTGTCTTCTCCTGCTAAGCCAAAAGTTTTCCTCTTGTCGTATAACTGAATGTTTTGATTTGGATCAATAAAAACTCCACGATTAAAATGTTTTTTTTCTTCTGATATAATTAATGAGGTGAAAATCGCACAATTCAATTCCGATGAAAGGGTTTTCAAGAAGTTTATTCCTGTTGAATTTTCCATTGGCTCACCTTGAATCGTATTCATTGAAAAACCCGTATTAAACATTTCTGGAAGCAGCAGTAAGTCCAGATTAACATCATTACCAATAAGAGTTCTTATTTTTTGGTAATTCAATGATTTGTCCTCCCAGGCTTGGTCAAACTGTAAAAGACCGATATTTAAATTTTGCATAATAAATTTGTAGCTTGGCGGATAGTTTCATCTTGTTTTGCAAAACAAAAACGAAGCATTTTTTTGTGGTTATCCTTTTCACTAAATACAGAAACGGGAATGGATGCGACACCATATTTTTCTGTTAGTTCTTCAGCGAACTCAAGGTCTGGTTTATTTGAAATTTTTGAGTAGTCCAAAGTTTGGAAATAAGTACCATCACACGGGAGGATATTGAATCTGCTTTTTTCTAATCCCTCTCTAAATAGGTCTCTTTTCCTTTGATATAAAGTTCCAATATTTTGAAGAGTGTTGTTCTTTAAATATTCATAAATAACGTGTTGACACAGACTATTTACAGAGAAGACCATATATTGGTGAATTTTCTTGATTTCGTCCATGATACTTTTATCGGCAACCATGTAACCAATTTTCCATCCAGTAACATGTAATGTTTTTCCGAATGAAGAAATGATGATTGATTTTGACCTCAAAGAGTCATACAGATGAGCAGAAAGATGTTTTTTTTCAAAAGTAATATACTCATATACCTCATCCGAAAGTAGGTGTAATTTTGGATTCTCTTTTAATAATAGGCCTAATTGTTTCATGTCACGTTCATTCCAAACACGTCCAGATGGATTATGTGGATTATTGGTTATGATTAGTTTGGTTTTTGGGGTAATATGTTTCTTGATGTTTGTCCAATCAGGCAGAAATTCTTTATTCAAAGGAATCCTTATTGGAATCCCCTTACTCAGTTGAATTGGAGCAAGGTAGCAGTCATAACTCGGGTCAAGAATAATGACTTCATCCCCAGGATGTACTATTGCCTGAATCGCAGTAAAAATAGCTTGGGTTGCACCTGCCGTAATTAGCAATTCATCACCAATATTTATGTTTCTTTGATATGAATTATAAAGAAGCACATTGATTTGCTCAAGAAGTCCAATATGACCCGAAGATGGACAATATTGATGAATATTTTCTTTTACACCGCTTTCAATAAGTCTTATCAATTCCGGATCCATGGGGAAGTCAGGAAATCCCTGAGAAAGATTTATAGCGCTATGTTTTTTAGCCAAGAGTGTCATCTTACTAAAAATACTTGTTGTTATTTGGGGTAGTTTCGATTTCATTGTTTTATAAAAATAAAAAAAGGGAGGCAAAACCTCCCTTTAATTTTATGTATCAACAATCTAATTTTTCACCATTCTATAGGTTTTAAATACATTGCTATTGTAAATTTTAATAAAGTATACTCCATTTTCAGAAGAGCTTAAATCGATTGATTTAATCTCGTTACCTGTAATAAAGTTTTTCATTACACTTACAGTTCTACCGTTTATATCGGTGACTTCAACGCTGAAGAATCCTTCTGCATCGTTTGCCTGAATTGAAAATTCTCCATTCGTAGGATTTGGATACAATTCAAAGAACCCTAATTCTGTTTCCATTAATCCTAAGTAATCACAATCAGGATTAACAAATAATAGAACTGTCGAAGTATCGGCATCACAAACTCCATTTGATGTTACATACTGGTAATTGTAACTTCCAGGTATTGAGCTTCCCGTAATTCCAGGACCACTAAGTGTTGTTCCTGTTGGATCAATCCATTGCCCTCCCAAATCAATTGTTCCAGAAAGAGATGATAATAAATTGTAAGGTTCATTCATACAAATAGTATCACTACCATCATTACCCGCTGAAGAAGGACCATAAATCACTAAAGAAGCAATGGTCGTATCGGAGGCACATGGTGTATTTACGATATATAAGAAGTCGTGAGTACCTTCAGGTAAGAATTGAACGGACGCAATAGAACCAGTAACAAATGACTCATTAGCTGGGAAGCTCCAAGAACCGAAATCTTCACCCGCAGTAATGAACGAATTTAAATCAACTGTCTCAACGGCTCTACATACATTATCAGACCCATCAATTCCTGGCTCCAATGAACAAGGCAGTACTTCAACAGCATCGACAACATTGGCATATCCCCAGTTGTTGATTCCCTCAAACGCAATTTCCAATTGAGCACTTGAATCTGCTATATACAGCGTATCTAGAGTCCACTCAGGGGTATCTACGTTGTATGAAGCTATTTCCTCCCAAGGCAATGTTTCTCCAGTTCTCTTATATACTTTCGTGATGTTCTGATCACCAAACCACACTTGTTGTGCATATGCAAAAATTAAAGCAACACTATCTTGAGTAGAGATGTCAATTCTCGGCGATGCCAATTTAGCCGTCGAGGTTGTACTTGAACTAACATATCGTGCATTAAGATCTCCTTCGAAGGCAGTATTCACTGCACCACCACTAGATCCTGTTTGGTAGGTCCAATTATCGCCCCCAACCTCATTTATGTTGTACCAACAAACCCTTGTTTCAGAATCATCCTCAAAGGTTTCATTAAAAGGTAAATCATAAACACCACAATCCGTTGTGAATGAAATTGTTCCCCAATCACCTGGTGTTGTGCCACAATCTGCTGAAACATAGAAATCATAATCAGTATTTCCTTCTAAGCCTGTTACTGTTCCCACAGTATCAGTAACCGAAACGGTCCCTATTTCAGTCCCTGTTCCAGGAACAAAACCAGGCGCTCCGTATTCAATAATCCATGCGTTTTCAGAACCATTTGCATTCCATGACACCTCAACGCTGTTATCTGTCAAGTCATTAATCACTAAATCCGAAGGACCAGCTGCACTACCTACAGTCACATAGTAAACACTTGAAGAATCTCCATTTCCGTCTACTACAATGATTTCATATACTCCTGGAGACAGATCAGTTGGCGCAGGTCCTGCCGCACCACCATCAACGATGAAGGAGTATGGAACAGCTCCACATGCAACCGAATCGATTGTAAATGAACCATCTGTTCCTGTATTACATGAAGCATCAATCGATGAAAGAGCAACATTCACGGCCGATACATGAACAACAACTTCTTCTGTATTCAAAGAATAACATCCATTATTATTTGTAGCAACATAAAAAGAATAGTCCCCCGCAGTATTTGCATCAGGTAAAACACTTGTTCCAATAGCTTCAGCTGGAGAACCATTAGCTACGACAGCTCCACCAGTAGCCATATCAAACCAGGTCACATCAATATATTCGGTGGCCTCGTAACGAATTACTCCATTCCAAACTCTTCCTCCAGTAGCTGTTCCGAAATTACAATTGAACAATCCAGAACCTCCATGACCTTCAATTACCTCAAGACTTGCATTAGATGTATAAACTGTACCTACCCCACTTAAACCGGTTGTGTAGTTAACCATATTTGGTCCATCCACAAAGATGTGAAATGAGTACGTTTCTCCTGCGGGTATCGTTATGTTAATTGGTACAGGAACATCTGTAAGATTTCCTTCACCTGCTGAAACAACATTACTTGCTGTACCAACAAGAATCCATCCGGCGCCATCTAGATTTGACCCTGGAACAGTCGTGTAATTATCCGGACGATAATACACCTCAATTCCTGTAGCTGTTCCAGCATCATAATTTCCTGCAAATTCAGTAATGGTTGTTTCTTGAAGAGCAGTAACAGCAAACATATTTGCATTAGCACCATTGTTATGAGCTAATGTTGTCAATATCGTATCAATACTGCTAATTTCACCAACAGCTTCAATTAATACCGAAGTATCACCAATACAAGCGTAAAAATCTCCTTGTTCAACTATTGGGTCAAAGGGTATTTCAGTTTCTGTTGTATTTATTGTGACAGTTATTGCACTACTTTCCAAACTCGCATCATCCATGACAACTACAGTGTATGTGCCTGCAGTAAGTTGAGGGGCAGGTCCAAAAGCGCCACCGTCAACTGAAAAGGTAAATGGCGCAGTTCCGCAATCCACTGTTTCGATTGAAAATGTACCATTTGCATAATCTGTACAAGTTTCATCCTGGGCCAAGAGGGTAACATTTACATCAGTTACATTCACCGTAACAGGAAATGCTGCGCTTTCGCAACCACCATTCTCTTGAGTTACCCAGAAGGTGTAAGATCCTGTAGAAGCCGTAGGCATCACACTTGTACCAACTACCTCAAATGGAGATCCTGAACCGAGGTATGTCCCTCCAGGAGCATCATACCAATTCAAAGTATTAAATACAGTTCCAGGAATAAAGTAGTCTATTGTACCTCCAAAAACATCGGAATTAACAACTGCTCCTGACCCATCTAGTAAATCAAAAGAAACCTCAGCTTGCCATGACCCTGGAACCCAAGTTGCAGTCAACGTTGAGCCTTCGGGCGCAGTAAATGTTTCAGATCCACTACCGCCAGATAAGATTGTTGCATTGGTCAAAACGGGAACTCCGTCAGCATAAATGGTTATTGAGTTTCCATTCCATCCGTCTCCAAAGGAGTCAAACATGTTCAATGTGAATGTTGCAGGAGCACCAGAAGGGCTTGCATCTGCATCAACTAATATTGAGCTCACTCCACTACAAGAAGAAAGTACTGAATCTGCCGTTGTTGGTGTTGAAGGAATCACAGTATTAATGGTCTCAATTACAACTGTAATCGGACCACTTTGTAATGATGCGCCATCCTGAACAACGACAACATATGTTCCCGCAGTTAGGTCAGTAGGAGCAGGTCCAAATGCACCTCCATCAACAGAGAAGGAAAATGGTGCAGTACCACAATCCACGTTGGCAATAGAAAATGTTCCATCAGAAGTCCCTGTACATGTTTCATTTACAGCCGTAAGATCCACGTTTACGTCTGTGATGTCTACTACCAATTCAACAGCAGCACTTTCTGTACATGCTACACCTGCTTGGGTGACAAAAAAGCTATAACTACCTGTAGAAGCAGTTGGCATTACTGACGTTCCTACTGCCTCTAGCGATGTTCCTGTACCTAAAACAGTTCCTCCAGGAGCATCATACCACGTGAGTGTATATGGTCCAATTTCAGGAACGGTATAGTTTATCGCATCATCTACCACACCTGTAAAAACAACAACGCCATTGTTGTCAGTTATATTAAAATTAATCTCACTAGCAAAGGCCCCTGGGGCCCAAGTTGCTGTAATCAAATCTCCTTCGATCACTGTAAAAGTTTCAGAATTCGCAGATCCTTGAGCGGCTGACACAAAAAATGGTCCCCATGATACACCACCGACATCTAGGGTGATTTCATAACCATTCCATCCATCTCCGAATGTGTCAAACATGTTAATAGTATATGTTGATGATGGGTCAGTTCCTTCCGCATCCAAAAGAATTGATGTTCCACCTCCACAATAGGATTGGGGAGAAACAACCACAGGTTGATCACACTGTGCGTGATAAACCGATACGCTGGCGAAAAAGCCAAGCGTTATAAGTAAAAGTTTTTTCATTTAGGTTTGTATTTATATTGTATTTATGCTAAAATATGAAATTATATATTAAACATAAATAATTTTAATGGTAAATTTGAACAATAACAAAGAAGGATGGATTTAATCAACAAACGTGCTGTAGTATGCGGTAGCACTCAAGGAATAGGAAAAAGTGCCGCAATTAAACTTGCAGAAATGGGTGCTTCGGTTGTTTTAATTTCAAGAAATAAAGAAAAGCTTGACAATGTTCTTTTGGAGCTTCCCGTTATAAATGAGGGTCAAAAGCACGAAATCTTGATTGCTGATTTTTCGAATCCATCTTCTTTAAAAAAGGCTTTAGAAGTCTACATGCTGAAGGATCAAACCATCCATATTTTGGTTAACAATACAGGAGGTCCACCGGGAGGTCCAATAAAGGATGCCAAGACTGAAGAGTTTATAAATGCTTTCAATCAGCATTTGATATGTAATCACATTTTGGTTCAAGCCACATACCCAGGCATGAAAACTGAAGGATATGGTCGCATTATAAATGTGATTTCAACTTCAGTTAAACAACCAATTGAAGGATTGGGAGTAAGTAACACAATTAGAGGTGCGGTAGCTAATTGGAGTAAAACACTTGCCTCAGAATTAGGCCCGTATGGTATTACCGTGAACAATGTTTTACCTGGAGCAACTGCTACTGAGCGGCTTACAGATATACTACATAATGTTTCAAAAAAAATAAACGGATCCTATGAAGATGCGGAAAATATGATGAAAAATGTGACTCCCGCAAAACGCTTTGCTCAGCCTGAAGAAATTGCAGGAGCGATCGCCTTTCTTGCTTCATCAGAAGGTTCATACATTAATGGAATTAATCTCCCGGTAGACGGAGGTCGAACGAAATCCTTATAATGAGTTCAGCGTAACTTGTACTTATAGTATACGCGAAGACTAATAAGAAAAGGAATACCAAACAAGAAACAAAAAGCTAATGCATACCCTTCTTTGGTGAGATAGAAATCTTGAATATGTTCCATATCCTCTTCCTCATATCCAACTCCAAAAAAATAAGAAAGACTTATTGGAGCAGATATGGTTTTGGATGTTCCTGTTGAATTCTCCACAATTTTACCAGAAAATAAGTTGATCGGGAAAAAACACAAAACACCTCCAATTAGAAGAAAGGAAACAACAAAGGCTAGTGTAGCTCTATTCAAAATGAATTTATTTATTCAAAGATAAGCCTTAATTTTAGCACATACTATTCAGATGTCAAAAAAGGGGATACATATAAACAAGCAGCGGTGGAAAATTGTCTTGGCATTTTTGGTCCTTCTTGTAATCGCTGGGACTCTTATTTTTTCAAATGAGTTTATTTCAAAGATTGGCCAAAGGGAAAAAGATAAGGCCAAGAAATGGGCTGAATCTGTGAAAAAGAAGGGTGAATTGGTTGAGCTGAGCAATCAAATATTTTTCGAGCTCAAAAAAAAGGAAAGGCAAAAAATCGATCTCGTTGTCAAGGCTCAAAAAACGATTCTTACTAAATCGGATTTAGGGCAAAATCAGGACATTGAATTTTCGTATTCCATAATAGAATCTAATAACGACATTCCCGTGGTTTTATTAATTGGAGATGAGGTGAGCCAGTATCGCAATATGGATTCTTTTTTTACCGAAGGGCTGGCACAAAAAGAAAAAGACTCAATATGTCTCTTAAAATCTGGTATTTGGAAAGCCAATGGACAATTTTATGAGATTGAGTACTATGATGGCATGTTTCTTCAATTTTTGTACGGCAATTCATTGGAGCTGAAAAGACTACAGAATGAAAGTAAAGAACTCATCAAATCCTTTAATCAAGAAATTAAAGAAAATCAGGGATTAATACCCGTTATATTATGGGATGACCAGGAAGATACACTAGTTGCCACCAATGTAAATAAATCAAATGAGGCATTAATTGAATTAAAGGGTCAATGGGAGATAAAAAATCCGCCTATCGTTTTTAATTTTGGGTCAGGGAAAAAGATACTTTATTATTCAGATAGCAGAGAACTGACTTATCTGCAATGGATTCCCTACTTTCAATTCATAATTCTCGGGCTGATTATTCTCTTGGGATACTTTATATTTTCAACGTACCGAAAAGCAGAACAAAAAAGAGTTTGGGCCGGGATGGCCAAAGAAACGGCTCACCAGCTTGGCACACCTTTATCCTCACTCATGGGGTGGCATGCTCACCTTGAAGGATTAAAAATTGATCCGATGATTACGGGTGAAATGAAAAAAGATTTAAATCGACTTGAAAGGATAACCGATCGTTTTTCAAAAATTGGCTCAGAATCCAAACTGGAAGACTCTGATATTATACAAACCATTGAACAAAATCTAATATATCTCAAAGCGAGGTTGTCAAAAAAAGTAGAAATCAATTTTGAATCTTTTATAAATGAAAGAAGCGAGGTTCGACATAATCAATCACTGATTGATTGGGTAATTGAAAACCTATGTAAGAATTCTGTTGATGCTATGGGTGGGGTTGGTCATTTGAAAATAATGGTTTCTGAGGAGAAAAAAAATATTCATATTGATGTTTCTGATACAGGGAAAGGTATCCCTTTAAGCGATCAGAATGCGATTTTTGATCCAGGGTATTCCACTAAAAAAAGAGGTTGGGGACTCGGGTTGGCATTGGTTAAAAGGATTGTTTGCGAACACCACAACGGAAAAGTATTTGTCTTAAAATCTAAATTGGGTGAAGGGACGACAATACGAATCAGCTTGCCTCTTGAAACCCTTTCTTAAGATTGTCTATGACTTCCTTGATGGACTTGACCTCTTTTACGTATTCGATGGAC
Organism: Flavobacteriales bacterium; assembly: GCA_003331365.1. Taxonomy (GTDB): domain Bacteria; phylum Bacteroidota; class Bacteroidia; order Flavobacteriales_D; family Crocinitomicaceae; genus UBA952. The sequence goes on from QOQC01000021.1 coordinate 12,437, forward strand.
GGCCCAGCACACCATACTGTTTTGTATGTTGTTGAAAATGCTGCTTTTTGAAGGCTTTTCATTCCCCTCATAAATGTGATGGCTTTGAACCATTTTTTTAACCTTTTATTTTTATTTAATAAACGCTCAAGAAAGTTTTGAGAAGTACCGATTTTTTGAACGTAAGGGGTATTTATTACCGTACATGGCGTACCAGATAATTTTGTTGTCAATACGATATCTTTAGCGCCAAAATTGACACATGCGTCTTTATATCCCTGAGAAACGGGAGCTTCTTTGGTTGCGATAAATATACTTCCCATTGAGACGCCACCCGCACCAAGATCAAGCATATCCTTGATTCCTTTGCCATCACCAATTCCTCCAGCAGAGAGAATTGGAATTGAGCAGGCTGCCTTTAAGGCAGGTATAAGTTCGTTGTAGGAAGTTGGGCCGGCATGTCCTCCAGCTTCTTTATTAACGGCAATGATTCCATCGGCACCAAGTGACTCTACTTTTTTGGCATATTTCACATCTACCACATCACAAAACACTTTTACTCCGTGTTGCTTAGACATTTTTATTGTTTCTTCAGGCGACCCCAAAGATGTAATAAAAAAAGATATTTTTTCTTCACAACATACCTTTAGTTGCTCCTTGTATAAGAAGTTGGACTTATTCACAATAAGGTTGATGCCAAAAGGGCCATCTACGGCTTTCTTGATTCTGCGAATCGCATCCCTAAGCTCATCAACGGTTCGATAATTTAAGGCCGGAATAGCACCTGTAATTCCATTATTAATAGCTTCAATAATCATCTCTTCATTTGAAACCAAAAACATAGGAGCCATTATAACAGGAAAATCAATATTCAACATTTCACATAATTGCGCCTTTTTTGTCATTACCTTTGATTTTTATATACGTTCAAAATTAAATAATTAATAACAGAATAAAGAGATGCTAAAGAAATTTCAATTCATATTTCTTGTTTTATCTTCTTCTTTAGGTTATTCGCAAAATTGTGACGACATCATTGAGGATTCTGTTTCTTACACCACATCAATGATTTATGAGGATGTAGTGGAATTAATGTATAAATATAGTGATGTTCTTTCCGTAGATATTTTAGGGTATTCCGAGTTTGATCAAGCCATTCCATTATTAAAAATTGAAGACAGTAGTTTTTATGGTAATAAAAAACCGGTATTATTCGTTGCAAATATTCATGCACGTGAATTTTACAGCTCCAAGTTTTTAATGAAATTCACCAATCATTTTTTAATGTCAATTACCAATGATTCATGTACCTATAATGAGGCATCAAAATACCTAAAAGAGTATTCATTTTACATCATCCCATTAGCGAATCCAGATGGTTTAAAAATTGCTCAACAAGATTGGGATGGAATTGAGCAACACAGAGTTGAGATTGATAAGATTAAGAGGGTAGGGCCCTATTCTGATTGGAAAGCGAATGGCAAAGGCATTGATTTAAATAATAATTTTGATGATGGTAATTTTCACCTTAAGCATGGGAGACTATTTGAGGAAAATCCGGCATCACAAGGATATAAAGGAGATTATCCCGGTCAAGCTATCGAAGCGAAGCTGATACAAGACTTGGTAGATTCAATAAGACCTATGATTACATTATCATTTCATACGAAAGGTGATATTTTATTTTGGGCAGACAAAGGGACGCATCAAAAATTTAAAGGATTAGATACCAAATTGAATAAAAAAGCATCCAATAAATGTGGATTAATCATGGCTCGGGTTTCCCAAAATCCAAAAGAATATGCCGCAGGTTTAGAAAATTATGTTAGGGCAAAAATCGATGCTATTGGAGTTTGTGTGGAGCTGTCAAAACCCAACAATAAAGATGCACAACATCCTCCTGAAAAATTCTTGGAATTGGTTTGGCGTAAATGTAAAAACCTACCCTTGATTTATTTAAATGAATTTTCAAGACTCTACCCTGAATATTCTTATTTATTTGATTAGCGCGTTTGGTCAACAATGTTTCCTGCGTTTTAATTTCCTTTGTTAAATTTGAGAAAAGAATGCACATGAAAAAAATAATTTTAATCACTTTTTTGTTTTTTACCTTTAAACAAATCAAAGCACAAAAAGTATATTCTGTCGATTATGCAAGTCAGGCAGATGTGAAGGTTTTTGTCGTAGATTATGAAAGTCAAGCAGACCTAAAAGTGTATAAGGTGGATTATTCAAGTCAGACAGGTAAGAATGATGGGAATTGGTATTTTGTTGATTACGCAAGTCAAGCTGATAAAAAAATATACTTTGTTGATTATTCCAGTCAAGCTGATTTGAAGATTTATTTTGTGGATTACAGAAGTCAGGCAGGTTGGAAAAAGACATCAAAGAAACAATTGATGTATTGATTCGTGATTGATTATCTAGAAGTTTTTGCCGTTATATGTGGCATTATGTATTTGATTCTTTTATCCAAGGTGATTCGCTGGGGATGGATTTTCGGAATTGTGAGTGCTGCCTTGTATGCTTACATTTGTTTTAACGTTTCACTTTACTTTCAGTCGATTTTACAATGTATTTATGTCTTTGCCGGAATATGGGGGTTTTGGAGCTGGTCAGAATTAAAAGAACCTTCAGAGACAGGGACTTATCACTTACCAATAAAGGAGAATATTTTTGTCTTTTTTGGAGCACTTGTTTGTGCCATCTTGGCGTATTATTTATTGAGTTATACAGATCAACAATCGGCACTTATTGATTCTTTTGTTTCTGTATTCAGTCTTTTAGCAACGTTCCTGACTATATTTAGATTAATAGAGAATTGGTATTACTGGTGGATCATCAATGTATTAGCAATAGTGTTATTCTATCAACAAAACCTGATGGCTACTGTTTTTTTATATGCAGTGTATTTGGCACTTTCCATATATGGATATCTTGAGTGGCGTAAAAAATTAGTTCGAAGTTGAAAAAAATGAAAATTGCCTTTACAGGCCCTGAATCATCTGGAAAAACTACCATGGCGAAGTGGACCTCAAAACACACTTCGTATGAATTGGTTCCGGAATACGCCCGTGAATACCTCCAAAAAACAACAGCATATCATTTAAATGATCTAAACAATATTGCTTCGGAACAATTTAAGCGAAACAGTGCGTCGGGAGGTTTGGTTGTGGATACTGAAATGCTTGTAATGAAAATTTGGTGTGAGGAAAAATATTCCAATTGTTCGCAGGAGATTTTGGATTTATTCAAAGAACAAAAAATCGATCACTATTTCTTATGTAAGCCGGATATTCCATGGGAACCAGATCCATTAAGAGAAAATCCCGAGGATCGTGAAAGGCTGTTTAAGATTTATGAACGAAATCTATTAGAAATAGGAGCATCTTTTAATGTTCTGTCTGGCAATATAGAAGCACGAAAAATGCGTATAATTACCACATTAAAAAACCTCAATGTCTTATGAAAAAAATAGTTTTGATTGGTGCGGTATTGTTAATTGCTATTCCGATTGCCTATTATTTTATAAATCAGAGGAATGAAACAAAGCTTCCAATTATTAACCCTTGCGACCTTTTACATGATGTTGTTTCACCTGAATTAAGGAATAAATGTAGAGGGCACAGAATTGAAGATTTTGAGTTCTACAATCAAAATGGAAATTATATTAAATCCAGTGAAATTAAGGGCGGTATTTGGGTGGTTGAGTATTTTTTTGCCACCTGTAAGGGAATCTGTCCAACAATGAATTCTCAATTAAAACGAGTACAAAAAGCATTCAAGGATGATCAATCAGTTAAAATAATGAGCTTTACCGTTGATCCAGAAAATGACACCATTGAAGCTTTAAAAAAATATGCGATTGAGCACAATGCGATTGATGGTAAGTGGCATTTTTTCACAGGAGATAGAGCTGATTTATATGAGCTTGCGAGAAAATCATTTTTTTTATTGAAGCCTGCTGAAGCTGAGAATCTAGATTACGCAGGCGGAGATTTCATGCATACTAACAATTTCGTTTTAATAGATTCGCAAAGAAGAATTCGGGGTTACTATGATGGCACCAATCCAGATGAAGTAGATGGGTTGATTGCCGATATACGAATTCTTCAATCCGAATAAGGATCATAATAATTGTGGCACCTTTGAATTTGCCTATCTTTGTGGCTGAAATTAAGCTTGTTTTACCATGACCTCGGAAAGAAAAAATTCAAAATCGGATAAAAATATATCCAAAAGAGACAAACGCAAGTACATTGAGTTTCGTCAAAAAGTAAAAAAGGGTGATCCCTTACCATCTTTTAGTGATGAGGTTCGATTAAATAAGTTTTTATCGAACGCAGGGATATGCTCAAGGCGCGAGGCAGACGTGCTCATAGCGGCAGGTGTAGTCATGATAAATGATAAAGTTGTAACTGAGTTAGGATATAAGGTTAAGATTGACGATGAGGTTAAATATGACGGTGAAACCATTAAATCGGTTGTAAAGAGATATGTATTATTGAATAAGCCAAAAGGTTTTGGTACGGTAATAAACGACCCAAAAGGAAGAAAAACGGTCACATCCCTTGTTCAGAAAGCATGTAAAGAGATGTTATTTCCAGTGGATAAATTGGACCGTGAAACGACCGGTTTACTATTAATGACTAACGACAGTGATTTAATGAAAAAATTAAATCACCCAAGGTATCAATCCAAAAAAATATATCATGTTGAGCTCAATAAATCCGTTTCTTCCATTCACCTAAACAAATTAATGAGTGGTATTGATCTCGAGGATGGGAAAACAAAGGTATCTAATGCTGAACATGTTGATGGGGGGTCTTCAAAAGAGATCGGGATTGAGTTGAGTTCAGGAAAAACGAAAGTAATAAAACGCTTATTTGAGGCAATGGGTTTTACTGTTGTAAAACTTGATCGTGTAAGATATGCAGGATTAACCAAAAAAGATTTACCTCGGGGAATGTACAGACATCTTACGAAAAATGAAATTTCATTTCTAAAAATGACGAAATGACAAGATTTATTGCCTTATTGTGTCTTATTACATGCTTATTTTCTTGTAGTGAAAATAAAGTACCAAGTTCAACAAAGGTTGATGAAATATCTAATGAGTCTTTCTTCTACGTGTATGATACTATTCCTAAAATTTATCAGTATCGAGAAGTTGTAAATGGTATGTTCGAACAGTTTCACCGTGTGTACGGTGTGAGGAGAGGAGATGGAAAACACGTTTTGGTAGAACATTTCACTCAAGATGGACGACTTACCGAAACTTATGATTATTTAGTCGATTCGATGTTGGTTTATGATCATATGGTTGTTGGAGTCAAAGGAGATATTCGTTCCGCCAGTCTTGCCAAAAATCAAATGTTTCCACTTGATGATCAAGAGGTTCAATTTAAGTCTATTTTTCCTGGGCTTTCTGAAGGGTTTGTATTGGAGTATGAAAGAATTCGAAAGCTTGATAAATTTGAGAAGAGAAACATTCAATCAAAGGAACTCGAATGTCTTAAACTTAATGAAAGAATCAGGGTTTCTAATATTAATGTAAATTCCAAATTACAAAATGAGTCTGTTAATGACATTATTGTATATTTCGGGAAATTCATTGGTCTTGTAGAGTGGCATGATAAAAATTTTAAACAACATTATGTACTTGAAAATATAATTTCACAAGACGAATGGGTAAAAATAATTTCGGGATGATAAAGAATATTTATATCGTTTTATTTCTAATAATTCCGTTCACGTTTTGTGCGCAAAGATACAATAGACCCAAACCAAAGAAGTCGTATGCCAAAGGAGCCATTTTTGCCCAGTGGGGTTATAATAGAAGCTATTATTCTAAAAGCGACATCAATTTTATTGGAACAGGATACAACTTCACTATCGCTGGTTGCGAGGCTGAAGATCGACCTGAGGCTTTTAGCTTAGATAGTTATTTCAATATCAAAAATTTATCGGTCCCGCAGTTTAATTTTAGAATAGGTTATTTGTATAAACACAATTGGGCTATTTCGCTTGGATATGACCATATGAAGTATGTGCTTCGACATAACATCCCGTATACTTTGACAGGACAGATCAATCAAGGAGTTGATAATACTACTAATTGGTCGGGATACTATTTAAATGAACCCATCAATACAGAAGAATCAACGTTTCACTACGAAAACACAAATGGCCTCAATTATATACGTGCAGAAATTTCTAGAATAGACCAATGGTATAGGGAAAAAAATAGCGCATGGTTTGGTGCATCCTCAATACTAGGATTTGGTGCGGGAACCATATTGTCATTTAACGATTTCACCTTTGCTGGTGTAAAGACAGTTAAAACAAGTTCTTTATCAGGACTTGCAGCTTCTGGTCATGTTGATGTCAGGTTAGAATTTTTCAAACATTTTTACATTCAGCCTGGAGCTAGTGCGGGCTATATGCTACAAAATAATGTCAAAACAAGACCAGGGGATTATAATGCCATTGCTAGTCATCGTTTTGGATATCTCGAATACCATGTTGTTGCTGGCTGGCTTTTTTATCTTCGACCTGTTAATACATGTGATGCATGTCCACATTGGTAAAAAATTAAAATGAAATATTTAGTTGTCGGTTTAGGAAATCATGGAAGTCAATATGACCATACGCGTCATAATGTTGGATTTGATGTATTAAATAAATTGGCAAGTGAAATGGATCAACCATTTAAAGTTGACCGATTATGTGAAAAGACTGAGATCAAGCATAAAGGAAGAACCCTTATTCTAATCAAGCCAACTACATATATGAACCTATCAGGGAAAGCAGTTCAATACTGGCTTCAAAAGGAAAAAATTCCTATAGAACGATTACTTGTAATAAGCGATGATTTGGCATTGCCATTTGGAAAGCTCAGATTAAAATCGAAAGGGAGTGATGGCGGTCATAATGGATTAAAGGACATTCAATATGTCTTGCAGACAAAAACATACTGTCGTCTTCGTTTTGGTATTGGCAGCGAATATTCAAAAGGGCAGCAATCCAATTTTGTTTTAGGAAAATGGTCTATTGAAGAATTGGAAAAACTGGATGAAAGAATAGGGGTATGCATTGAATTCATAAAATCCTTTGCTACAATAGGAGTCAATCTAACCATGTCCGCACTTAACGGAAAGTAATTGAACTTTCTATTTTTTTGAATGAATCTCAGGGTGACTGATTTCTCCTCCACTTTCACCTGTGCATAGGGCAAAACCAGCGACTATAATACTTAAGGTCAGCACAATCATGAAAAGATATTTTTCCCAGTGTGCCTTTTTCCAGTTAAACCAAAGAGCAAAAGCCGCTAATAAGGCCAGTAAATAATTTAGGTAGGCGAAGGTTTCCGCTAATTCCTCATGCTCATGAATGAGGTCATGGCTTCGGCCTATTTGTTCAACAATTTCCTCTGCGCCTTCTCCAGAAAGAAAAGTGGGGATGGTAAACAAACCTCCTAAAACTAAAACCAAATAACCGATTCTTTTGGCAATATCGGACTTTATAAAAATTGAAATCAAAAGAATCAAAATTCCGATAAAGGGAAGAGTTAACGGAAGATGGTTAGATAATAGGTGAATTTGTGCGGCATTCATAGGTTTATTTTTTTACAAATATGCAATTAAAGACTCAATAATTGGATGTCTTGGAAATGGAAACTTAAATTCGAACAATTACATTTTTTGGAATCTAGAAATCTGAAAATGCTGATTATTCATCAAAACATCAATTATATAGAATCCCCGGCTTAATTTTGAAACATCAATTTTATTACCCTCCACTTGAAATATTTGAATCTTACCTTTTAAATCTGAAATAAAAATTTGACTTACTTCTTGGGGTAAGCCGTGTAATTGTACTTCATTTTGCACGGGATTTGGAAAGATTTTTACCCTTAGCTCATTTGGGTCAGATGAAATATCGGTAGTATTAACACCAATGAGCTCATTGAATTCCATCATGCCTCCATTAAAAATATTTAAATCAACATCACCAACGATTCCTGACACCTCTCCCCACCATGAATATTGTTTGAACAACCAATCATTCCAAACGCCAATATTTACAGGAGGAATCAGTGTTTCATCAGGCTGTGCAAACCATAATCCATAGATGTTTACACTTGTATTTAAATAGTTGGCATAATTTCCATTTACATATATAATGGGCGCAATTCCAGTCTGTGATTCTACTGTGTTTGACCACTCCATAACCCAAGAACTGAGCTCACCTGAGGAAAATAAGCTTAACAAATCAATGCTTTGTCCACCAGAATAAGGGTTTTCTAGGTCAAGCACAGGAGGCAGGAATCCTGCTCCAATATATGCCCCGGCAGTATTTAAAAAGTTTTCAGCATCTTGGATGGCCAGGTTATTATCCGGGCGGGCAAAATGATATGCTCCCATAATTATTCCAGCATCAATTCCGTTTAACATATTATCCGCAAACTGAGGGTCTTGATAAGTCATTCCTTCTGAAGCTTTTGCCCAAGCATATATTTGGCCATCACTGGCCACATTACTCCAATTGATATTCCCTTGCCAATGAGAAACGTCAATTCCATGAACATTTTGTCCAAAAAATATAGAATATGCGAATAGAAAAATCAGTAATATCAATTTCGTTCTCACTACAGAATAGATTTTGTTTGCGTATGCCATAAATATACTATTAACGGATGCAGTTGTACACGTAAAAATACATTAATTTTGCTCTATGAAAAGAATTGAAATAGCGGAACTTCTAAGCAATGGAAGTAATTATTTTGGGAAAACTGTTACGGTAAAAGGTTGGGTTCGTGCTTTTAGAAGTAATCGGTTTATACAGCTTAATGATGGATCTTGTATGGGAAATATTCAAGCCGTAATTGACTTTGAAAATATTGCTGAGGCTACACTAAAAAGAATAACTACTGGCTCTTCAATTTCTGTTGAAGGACTGCTTGTTTCATCTCAAGGTGCGGGACAGGCATATGAAATTCAGGCCTCTACGATAGCCATTATTGGTGATGCTCTCCCGGATGAAGTTCAAAAAACAGTATTGCAACCAAAAAAACACAGTTTTGATTTTTTACGAGAGCAAGCGCACTTAAGATTCAGAACGAATACCTTTGGAGCAGTTTTTAGAATTCGTCATGCAGCATCTTTTGCGATTCATCAATTCTTTAATAATCAAGGATTCAACTATATCCATACACCAATTTTAACTGGTTCAGATGCAGAAGGGGCGGGAGAAATGTTCAGAGTAAGTACATTGGACCCTAAATCCCCACCTTTAGATAATGATGGTAAAGTGGATTATAGTAAGGATTTCTTTGGCAAGCAGGTGAACCTTACTGTTTCGGGTCAGTTAGAGGCAGAGCTCGCTGCCCTAGGTTTGGGTAAGGTCTATACTTTTGGCCCTACATTCCGCGCTGAAAACTCCAATACTTCAAGACACCTTGCAGAATTTTGGATGATTGAACCAGAAGTGGCATTCAATGACTTGAATGATAATATGGATTTGACAGAAGATTTTTTGAAATATTGTTGCAACTATATTTTAGAAAATTGTCAAGAGGAATTGAAATTTTTAGATGAGCGTTTAGCAAAGGAACAATCTCAAAAGCCACAAAACGAAAGAAATAAATTGGGTTTAATTGAGAGCATAAAGTTTGTGGTTGACAATCCATTCAAAAGATTGAGCTATACTGATGCGATTAATATCTTATTAAATTCAAAGCATTACAAAAAAAAGAAGTTTCAATTTCCTGTAGAATGGGGTGTTGATTTACAGAGTGAGCATGAAAGATACTTAGTTGAGAAAGAATTCAACTGTCCGGTAATTTTAAAGGATTATCCAGCTAAAATCAAGGCATTTTATATGCGTGTAAATGATGATGAAAAGACAGTAGCTGCCATGGATGTTTTGTTCCCAGGTGTGGGTGAAATTGTTGGAGGCTCTCAAAGAGAAGAGAGGTTTGAAGTACTTGAATCAAAATGTGAAGAGTTTAATATCGCTAAAGAAGAGCTTTGGTGGTATCTAGAAACAAGGAAGTTAGGAACAGTTCCTCACGCTGGTTTTGGAATGGGATTTGAAAGATTGGTTATGTTCTTGACAGGGATGTCCAACATTAGAGATGTGATTCCTTTTCCAAGAACGCCAGATAACGCTGAATTTTAAGGAAATAAAAAAGCCGGGTTAATCCGGCTTTTGTTTTTTATTTATCTTTTTCGATAAGATGCCTTTGGTTTGGTTTACCCATTTCACCCCTTTTGCCTGACTGAGATCCTTTCATGCGCTCCACAAGTCGTTTCTTGAACTCTTTTTCGGCCATTCCCAGATCAATAACACGTTTGTATCCAATCACATTTGCCATTTTTTCTCCATACTCCATTTTGAGGTCAAGAGATTCTTTTGCATTTTCATGAGAGCTCTTCATGATCTTCTTGTAAGCCGCTTCATCCATATTGGCCTTTCCTTCCTTAACAGGAGCAAATAACTTCTTCATTGAAGACCGGTTTTCTTTTATCTTCTTGTGCATCTCATTGTAAATTGGCCAAAATTCCTGAGCTTCATCAGTTGTTAATTCTAGTTTTTGTGTTAGAAATGCAATTTTTCTTTGCTCAATTTTTTCTTTTTGGATTTTTGGATTTTTACTAGGCTTTTGAGCAAACGCTGTTAGGCTACCCAGTAAAATAATACATACTAATACATGTTTCATAATAATTGATTTTAAAAAATTAATAATTCGTCTTCAAGTTCATCTAGGTCAATGTTTTCAGCTTCTATATAACTTATAATTTCATCCTGACTGATATCCGTAAAATAAAAATCTTCCTCCATGGTTTCATCACTTAATGGAATCGACAATTCGTCAATGGTGAAATCATCAATATGTTCATCCACATAGGCATATATTTCTTCGTCATTCACATCATAGAAAAGATCCTTTTCAACCTTCAACTCCTTTGTTGGTTTTGAAAAGTCATTAAATAGAACAAATGCCATAAATAGAACAGCTGCAGCCGCTAGCGCAAAACCAGTAATTTTGATAAATCGTCGATTTTCAAAAGCAGAATGACGCTCCTCAATACTTACTTTTTTCGCAAGAGTTTTAAAGTATGATTCGCTCGGAGTCCTTATTTTTTCCGGTTGGAGATGATCTAATATGTCTTTTTCCTTCTTCATTTTATTTTTTGACTATTAAAAAGCTTAATGGTTTAATTTCGCCTTCAAAAAAGTGGTAATTTTTTGTTTAGCGATATGATAACTTGCCTTTAGAGCGCCTTCAGAGGTGCCTGTAAGTTGGGCAATTTCACCATATTTTTGATTTTCAAAATACTTTAACTCAAAAACGATTGCTTGTTTTTCCGGCAAACTGTCAATGGCCTCTCTTAATAATTGATATACTTGCTCCCCTTCTAAGGAATCGAGGGCTTGATTACCTGGTATAATTTGAATAATTGAATTGTCAATAGGCAAATGTTTTCTTTTGCTTTCACTGGCCAGCATTGTTAATGCTTCGTTATGGGCAATTCTGTACATCCAAGTATATAAGCTTGATTCTCTTTTGTAACTCGAAAGGTTCTTCCAAATTTTAATGAAAACATTCTGAAGAACGTCTTTAGCAATAGCTTCGTTCTGCACAATCCTGAATATCTGTGTATACATTCTTGGCCCATACTTTACGGACAATGCTTGAAAAGCCTTTTCGGCATCAGTACCTCCTGATACGATTTGTTCTACCCAAATAATTTCCTCGGATTTCATGTAATGAGCCTTATCAATTTTAATTGCTTACTCCTATTTGACTGGATTGGGGATAAAAGGTTTATTTGTTAAGCAAAAACTTTTTAAACCATAGCCCTGAGTCTTTTATTGTTCTTTTTTGGGTATTGAAGTCTACATGAATCAAGCCAAACCTTGGCTCGTACCCCTCGCTCCACTCAAAATTATCGGTAAGACTCCATACAAAGTATCCCTTTACGGGAGCTCCTTCTTTTTTAGCTTTCAGGACTTGCGCTAGATAAGCTTTAAAAAAGGAAATTCTTTCATGGTCATGAATTTTTCCATTCTGGATAAAATCTTTATAACAAACCCCGTTTTCAGTAATAATGATGTTGTCAATATCATATTTTGAGAATTGTTTGATTACACTATAAATCCCTTCGGGATATACCTCAAAATTCATTTCATTCATGGGGACCCCCCTTTTTTCAGCGGAAATTTGTTTGGACCATAGAAAAGGGGGGAATATACTTTTTTTGGCAACGACGCGAAAGTAGTTTTGAAGCCCAATAAAATCAAATTTAAATTTCAGACGCTCTTCATCGCCCGGTTCAAAATAGCGATGGATTCTTTTTAATGCTGGAAGTCCATCAATTGGATATCCCAATCCAAGGGAGGGCTCAATATACAAGCGATTCAAAAGCGCATCCATACGCTGAACAGCGGCAAGATCCTTATAAGCATTTGTGGGTCCATCTCTATACGGATCAATATGAGAACAGCTGAAGGTAGTGCCTATGTTGGCATCAGTAATATTTTTTCTAATCATTCGTCCCCCATCAGCCATGGCCAAACAAGCGTGATGTGTTGCCTTAAGAAATTTATACGGTCCTTTTTTGCCAGGGGCGTGATACCCAAGCATATAACCCAATCCAACGAATGCGGCGGGTTCATTCATGACCATCCAGTTCTTCACTTTTCCGCCATACTCTTTGGTGCAAAAATTGACATACTCTTCAAACCAAGCCAATATTTTTCTATTGGTCCAGCCTCCTTGGTCTTCAAGAGATTGAGGAAGGTCCCAATGGTACAACGTGATCCAGGGTTCTATTCCCTGTCTGATACATTCATCGATGACCTTGTGATAGAATGCAACTCCTTTTTGATTGATTTCTCCAGTGCCCGATGGGAAGATTCTCGACCATGAAATGGAAAATCGAAATACCTTAAAGTTCATTTGCTTGAGCAAGGCAATATCCTCAGCATATCGATGGTAAAAATCCGTT
>QOQC01000022.1 GCA_003331365.1 Flavobacteriales bacterium
GTTCTGCTTTCAGGATTCATAGTGGTCTCCCAAAGCTGTGTTGCATTCATTTCCCCTAAACCTTTGTATCGTTGAACATTCACAGAGGATTCGGAACCACCGCCTTTCAATTCTTGAATAAGTCGATCTCTCTGGTCATCATTCCACGCATATGAAGATTTTGCTCCTTTTTTGACTTGATATAATGGAGGCGTTGCGATGTAAACATATCCATTTTCAATAAGCTCCTTCATGTATCTAAATAAGAAGGTCAGAATGAGTGTTTCAATGTGAGAACCATCCACATCGGCATCACACATGATGATGATTTTATGATATCTAAGCTTTTCAAGATTTAAAGCTTTAGAGTCTTCTTCTGTACCAATTCTTACTCCAAGTGCTGTGTATATATTTTTTATCTCCTCATTTTCAAAAATTTTGTGCTGCATCGCCTTTTCAACATTCAGAATCTTACCCCTCAATGGCATGATGGCTTGAAAATGACGGTCTCGCCCTTGCTTTGCTGTTCCACCCGCAGAATCTCCCTCAACAAAATAGATCTCGCACGCAGCAGGATCCTTTTCTGAACAATCAGCTAACTTACCTGGCAAACCACTTCCTGACAGCACACTTTTTCTTTGAACCATTTCACGTGCCTTCCGAGCAGCGTGTCTTGCCTTAGCAGCCAATATCACTTTTTGAACAATTATTTTTGCTGCATTCGGATGTTCTTCTAGATATGCAGAAAGCATTTCGGAAACCGATTGACTCACAGGGGCAGTAACTTCTCGGTTACCTAATTTTGTTTTGGTTTGACCTTCAAATTGTGGTTCAGCTACTTTTACAGATAAAACAGCTGTTAACCCTTCACGGAAATCATCACCATCAATTTCCACCTTTTCTTTAGCGAGCATTCCAGATTCATTCGCATACTTCTTTAAGGTATTTGTTAAGCCTCTTCTAAACCCTGACAAATGTGTTCCTCCCTCGTGAGTATTAATATTATTAACATAAGCCTGTATGTTTTCCGTGTAAGAGGTATTGTAAGTCATAGATACTTCTACTGGAATTCCATCTCTTTCACCTTCAAAATAAATTACATCAGGAATAAGAGATTCTCGGTTTCTATCTAAGAACTCAGCAAATTCTTTTAGACCACCCTCCGAATAATAACTATTAAACACGTCATTGCCCTTGTCATCTTTCTGGCGTTTATCAGTTAGATTAATACGAATTCCCTTGTTCAAAAAGGCCAATTCACGCATTCGAGCAGCCAAGGTGTCATAATTGTATTCACTAACTTCGAAAATAGTTAAATCAGGCTTAAAAGTAACTTCTGTACCTGTTTCAGTTGATTCTCCAATAACTTTTACATCATATAATGGCTTACCAGTTTGGTATTCTTGCTGAAATAATTTCCCTTCTCGCTTGACCTTCGCTGAAAGGTGTTCAGAAAGGGCATTTACACAAGACACTCCAACACCATGAAGTCCACCGGAAACCTTATAGGTATCTTTATCAAATTTTCCTCCAGCATGGAGGACTGTCATTACAACTTCTAGCGCTGATTTATTTTCTTTTGAATGCATAGCCGTTGGTATCCCACGACCATTATCGATAACAGTTATCGAATCATCTTCATTGATAAAAACCGATATCTCAGAACAATGTCCTGCTAAGGCCTCATCAATTGAATTATCAACGACCTCGTAGACTAAATGATGAAGACCTTTGACACCCACATCACCAATGTACATGGCCGGTCTTTTTCTAACGGCTTCGAGACCCTCGAGAACCTGTATATTATCCGCTGAATAATTGTCTTTTTTTTGCTCTTCCATTTCCTTAAAATCAATATTAAAATCTGATGAACCAGACTATATGCAAAAATAACGAAATATCAAGTGTTTCGAGCGATTTTCTAGCTAAAAAAACCTTGACTTATTAACAAGGTTTCAACGATTTTATTTCCCTTCAATCCAACTAGATATTTGAGGATCATCAGGTGAGGTTCTTGGTGATAACACTTTAATCAAAAAACCATTTTCATCTAATAGGTATTTCTGAAAGTTCCACTGTACTTTATTGTCCTCTAATCCGTTTTTGGATTTCGAGGTTAAGAAAGAATAAACATTACATTTATCATTCCCCTTTACTTTAACTTTCGACATCATGGGAAAGCTTACTCCGTAGTTCTTTTTACAAAAAGCCATAATTTCTTCATTCGTCCCAGGCTCCTGCCCCATAAAGTCATTGGAAGGAAATCCAATAATCACAAAATTGTCATTTTTAAATTTCTGATAAAGGGCTTCAAGTTTGTCATATTGCGGGGTTAAACCACATTTTGAGGCAGTATTAACAACCATGATTTTCTTTCCTTTAAGAGATGAAAAATCAAACTCTTCACCATTTATATTTTCAACCTTGAATTCGTGAATTGACATTTTTTTGATTTTTAAGGATTCATTATTTGCCTTTTGCATCTTATTTAAAGAAAATAAGGCAATCAATAAAAGTGGGATAAGTGATAAAAATTTATTCATAGAAATGTAACATAAATATCACTAATTTGTTTTATAAATGGAACATTTTTTGCAAATAAACGATATAATCTTTTAAAGTGAGGAAATCCATTTATTCGATATTGACCATTTCATTTATATGCATACAATACATGCAAACCATCCTTGCTCAAGCCAAATTTTCGGGGACATGGAAAGGTTTCGAGATTTCGGATTCAACAAACAATACTTCAGATGAAGTATATTTCATGGACATTATCATCATCAATGGACTTTTGGAAGGTAAAATGAGAGTTGAGGAGGATCAAAAAATTGTTAAGGTTTTTGATATTAAGGGTACAAAAAAACACATTGATTTTAAAATTAATCAAAAACGCATCCTGCATTCATCACTCAAACAAAAGACCTCAACCTTTAACGCATATTCATTCATATACAATTTAGACCGAGGATATCTTGAAGGCTTTAAACAAGGTGATACATTAAATAGAAGAATTATACTATATCAGTCCAAATTTGATTTCAGTACTAGGATGAGACCCTCTAAAAATAAAAGTTGGATAAGCTCATTGATGCGTGATTATCACAGTGGTCTATCCGCTCCTCTTAAAAGAATTGAAGAGCTTAAGAATTTCAGCTTCGAACCTATTTATTTTGATTATGACAAATTCAATATCAAGGAAGAGTACCATTCACAATTAAACGAAATTAAAAAGATTATTCTCAGTCATTCTGACCTGCGTATTTTGGTGATAGGACATACGGATTCTGACGGTTCAAATGCCTACAATGATGTGCTGTCAAAAAAAAGAGCCGAATCAATTATTAAATTCTTTACATCTAAGGGCTTAAGAAGAGACAGAATCGTCATTGATTTCAAGGGAGAAAAAGACCCAGCCGATAGCAATGCTACCGCGGAAGGAAAAAGTAAAAACAGAAGAGTCGACTTTAAATTTATCTAAACCAAGGTATTTAGCTTTTCCTCTAATAAGGCAATTTTTGTAAGTGCGTCTGATTCCTTTTTTCGCTCCATATCCACAATGTTTTTCGGAGCAGAATTTACAAAACGTTCATTTGAAAGTTTCTTTTGTACACTTGTTAAAAAACCACGCGAATAATCAAGTTCTTGTTCTATTTTTTGTCTTTCTGCCTCAACATCTATTGAATCTCCAAATGGAACAAAAAACTCAACACCAGAAACAATAAACCCGTTGGAATTATTGATTTTCTTTTCTGTGCTTTCGAATAGGGATAAATTCGCCATTTTTTGAATCATAGAATCATGTGACTCATTTCTATTAAAGTCATTTGCATAAAACAGCGCAAGTTTCACTTTTGAAGCTATATTTTGTTCTTTTCGCACATTTCGCACACTTGAAATGACCTCCATAGATAACTCAAAGTCCTTTAATTCCTGCTCGTCATAACCCCTATATTCTGGCCAATCGGAAACTACAAGATCAACATCTTTTTTGGAAATCAAATGCCACAACTCCTCACTTACAAATGGCATAAAAGGATGAAGCATTTTTAATATTGTATCAAAAAATGCTTTGGTTTGACTCAATGTATTGTGATCAATAGGTTGCTTATAGCCAGGTTTAACGATTTCAAGATACCAAGAACAGAAATCGTCCCAGACCAGTTTATAGGTTGCCATTAAGGCCTCAGATATACGGTACTGATCGTACATTTGGTCAATGTCTTCAAGGGTTTTTTGAAGTTTATTTTCAAACCATCGTATAGCGACAATGGAAGATTCTGGTTGCTCCATATCTCTTACATCCCAATTTGACACCAATCTAAACGCATTCCATATTTTATTTGCAAAATTTCGACCCTGCTCGCATTGAGAAGTATCAAATGGAAGATCATTTCCTGCAGGAGAACTAATTAAAATACCAACGCGAACCCCATCTGCTCCATATTTGTGAATCAATTCAATCGGATCGGGTGAATTCCCTAATGATTTTGACATTTTCCGACCGAGCTTATCCCGTACAATTCCAGTGAAATAGACATTTTTAAAAGGAAGTTCATCTAAATATTCATAACCAGCAATAATCATTCTTGCCACCCAAAAGAACATAATTTCTGGAGCAGTTACTAAATCATTTGTCGGATAATAATATTTTATTTCTTCATTGTCAGGCCTTGTGAG
The DNA here is from genome assembly GCA_003331365.1 of Flavobacteriales bacterium. GTDB lineage: Bacteria > Bacteroidota > Bacteroidia > Flavobacteriales_D > Crocinitomicaceae > UBA952. Next base: position 4,663 of record QOQC01000022.1, read on the forward strand.
ACCATTAAAAACTGATATCGGCCAAAGCCAGCTTGAGAACCAAGTATCTAATACATCCTCATCTTGCCATAAATCGGATGCTGACAATTCTTTTTTCGACTTTTTTCTTGCAAGATCTAATGCCTGGTCAATATTTTCAGCTACTACAAAATCATTTGCTCCTTTTCCAAAATAATATGCAGGAATACGGTGACCCCACCAGAGCTGTCTCGAAATACACCAATCCTTAATGTTTTCCATCCAATGTCGATAGGTGTTTTTGAATTTTTCAGGATGAAATTTTATGTTTCCATTAATGACATTGTCTAATGCAGGCTTTGACATTTCCTGCATATTAACAAACCATTGCAAGGACAATTTAGGTTCGATAATGGCATTTGTTCTCTCTGAAAAACCAACCTTATTTTGATGGTCCTCAACCTTTACCAAATAACCTTTTTCATTTAGCTCATTTTCAATATTCTTTCTTACCTCAAATCGGTCCTGACCTTCATAATGCAAACCAAAACCGTTTAAAGTTCCATTATCATTAAAAACATTCAAACTTTCCAGGTTATGTTTAACACCGATTTCATAATCATTGATATCGTGCGCAGGTGTTACCTTTAAACATCCTGTTCCAAATTCAGAGTCCACATAATCATCACAGACAACAGGAACTTTGCGATTACAAATAGGAACTATAATTTCCTTTCCATGAAGCTGTTTATACCTTTCGTCATTTGGATTCACGCAAATGGCAGTATCTCCAAAGATGGTTTCAGGCCTCGTAGTTGCAATCGTTAACCATTGGTCATCAGAATCTACAACCTTGTAACGAATATAAAATAGCTTAGAGTTCACCTCTTTATGCAACACCTCTTCATCTGAAACAGCGGTTAATGCTTCTGGATCCCAATTCACCATACGTACACCACGGTATATTTTTCCTTTGTTAAAAAGATCTATAAATACCGATTTAACAGATTTTGAATATTCCTCATCCATCGTAAAATGAGTTCGGTTCCAATCACATGACGCACCTAATTTTTTGAGCTGTTCTAAGATAATCCCTCCGTGCTTTTCTTTCCATTCAAAAGCATGTTCGAGGAATTCGTCTCGAGACAAGTCTGATTTCTTTAAACCTTCACTTCTCAATTTCTGAACAACTTTAGCCTCTGTTGCAATTGAAGCATGGTCTGTTCCTGGAACCCAACAAGCATTTTTTCCTTGCATTCGGGCTCTACGAATGAGTACATCCTGAATGGTGTTATTTAACATATGTCCCATATGAAGAACCCCAGTAACATTTGGTGGAGGAATCACGATGGTAAAGGGTTCTCGATCATCAGGAATAGAACTAAAATAGCCTTTTTCTAACCAATGCTTATACCACTTATCTTCAGCAATTTTAGGATCATATGTTTTCGCAATGCTCATTCAATAATTTTAGCCACAAATTTACAAAAACCTTGAGTAATAAGAAGCGCTTTGGCTTTATTTATCAAGAATAAAATCTTTCAATAAATTGGCAATTAAAGGATAGGCAGATACCATATATTTTCCTAATTCCTCTATTGAAACCCATCGGCAATCAGTAATATTCTCCTCTAATTGAGGGGTGAGTTTCCCAGAATAAGTACTTTCCATCTCAAACCAATTTGTCTTTTTTAAAATGCTTCTACTCCCATACTCATACACATGATAAGTAGGATTCAATTCCTGCACAACACTCAAATTATTATTAAGACCACATTCCTCCTGAACTTCTCGCAATGCGCATTCATTTGGATTCTCTCCAATTTCAAGTTTGCCTTTAGGCAGGTCCCAAAAACCAAATCGATTAATCAAAAGTATTTTGCCAGAATTTTTCACAATACCCCCTGCTGCCATGATATGCTCAAATGATTGAAACATATTTTTGAAATCCCTATTCAGCTCCATTGAGGTAAATTGAATTTGTCCATTTTTTGTGATTTCCATAAAGTGTTTGAAACTCAATATAGGGACCACATGAGCCACTTGAATGTCTTTTTTTGCCGATTGCTTGATCTCAATCACGGATTTATCACTAAAAACTTTATACTTTTGCGTCATGATTAATGACAAAGATAGGGCCTTAAAAATTGCTGAACTACTGTTACAAGTAAAAGCTGTAAAACTTCAGCCCAATGAGCCATTTACTTGGGCATCAGGGATGAAGTCGCCCATCTATTGTGATAATAGAATTACATTGTCCCATCCCAAAGTACGAACCCACATAAGACAGATGATGTCAGAAGCGGTCATTGAGAATTTTGGAAAACCAGATGTCATTGTTGGCGTAGCAACAGGTGCTATAGCTATTGGTGTTCTCGTAGCCCAAGAGCTTGGACTACCATTCATTTACGTGAGAAGTTCTGCTAAAGGTCACGGGAGGCAAAATCTAATTGAAGGTGCTTTTGAAGCTGGACAAGAAGCTGTTGTTATTGAAGATTTGATTTCGACAGGTGGAAGTAGTTTAAAAGCTGTCGACTCATTGAGAGAGGCTGGTATTAAAGTAAAAGGATTAACCGCAATATTTACGTACGGATTCGAAACTGCCGTAAGTAATTTTAATAATGCAGAATGTGCATATACCACACTAACTGATTACACTACCCTATTAGAGAAGGCGTTAGCTTCAAAGTATATTGAGAAAAAACAGCTGACCCTTCTTCGAGAATGGAGAATGAATCCCGAAAACTGGCAAAAATAATTATGATACTAACTGGAGAAAAAATAATCGTCGATTCAAATGTGCAAAACATTGAATCATTTTTGATTGATTCTAATAACATAGAAAAATTACTGCCCTCTGATAAGGTTTCAAACTTTGAATCTGATCAGAACGCTTGTTCTTTTAAGGTTCAAGGAGGCATTACCATTTCATTAGTTCAAGATGGTAAAGAAAATGGAAAAATATATTTAAAATCAGGTGAGAAATCACCTTTTCCATTTAAACTAACAATTCACTTGAATCCAATTGAAGAAGAAAAAACAGAGGGTTATATTGAATTTGATGGTGAGGTAAATGCTTTTTTAAAAATGATGGTGGAAAAACCTCTATTAAACCTGTTCAATTATATGGCGAATAAATTAAGCAAGCAATTCTCATAAGAATTGAATCTCTTTATTCTGAAAGAGGAATTGTTGACCATCAGCTTGCAATATAAGTCTTCCAATGTCATCTACGCCCCTAATTTGAGCTTTAAAGGAACCCGAATCTTTCTTAAAATTCCTAAGCTCACCAAGACCATCTAGGGAATCAAGGTATTTTTCTTTGAGATCATCATGTTTCAACGAAAATAGAAGGTGTTCATTTTCACACAAACAAAAAATAAAATCATCTAGTAAATCGACAATAGAGTAATTAATCGAGGTATGTAACTTCATACTTGTGGCATTCAATTCATTGAAATCAGTTTGATTCACATTAATTCCAACACCAATTATTGAATGTTTTAAAGTCGACCCAACAAACTTATTTTCAATTAATATTCCAGATACTTTTTTTATACCAATTAAAATGTCATTAGGCCACTTAATTTGAGCATTCAAATTTTTTCTTTTCATAAAGTCAATGATGCATATGGATACATACCAATTTATACAAATGGGGTTTATCTTGTGAAGCTCCCTTGATGACAAAACAAGCGAGAAAAGTAAATTCAAATGAGGATCAGACTGCCATAATGAACCTTGCTGACCCCTGCCATTAGATTGATTCTCTGCCATAATTACCGAACCATGTCCGATAGAACCATCATTTATGAGTTTGGCAGCAAAATTGTTGGTTGAATCTACATCTGACAGGATGATTTTTTGAGAACCGATTTTTGAACGCATATGCTCCATTTAATTTCGTTTCAAAATTAAAATTAATCAGTTAGCTTTGTATTATCGTAATTTATGATTGATAAAAAAACAAATTCCGAATCTACAGAACTTTGTGAAGCAATTGTAGAGGGAATGAAAGAGAACAAGGCGAATGATATCGTAGTTTTAGATCTCAGACACCTTGAAAGTGCAGTTTGTGATTATTTTGTGTTATGCTCAGGTGATTCAACAACTCATGTTGATGGAATATCGAATGCTGTAACAAGATATGTAAGGAAATCTATTAAAGAGAAACCCTGGCATATTGAAGGGAAAACAAATAGCGATTGGATATTGTTAGACTATATCAACGTCGTAGGTCACATTTTCTACAAAGAAGCAAGAAGTTTTTACGATATTGAAGAATTGTGGTCAGATGCAAATAGAACAAATGTCCTTCCTTAAAAAGTAAACAATGGCAAAGAAAAAAAATAATTTCTCAATATACTGGATTTATGCTCTTTTGGCAGTTGGCCTGATTGCTTTCCAAATGTATATGGGACAATCTCATAAGAATGAAGCAGACAGTGGTCAACTAGAGGAACTCTTTATGGATTCAACATTCAGGGGAGTTGATGAGGTTACTATTGTAAATAGAGAGAATGCTCCTTTCGCAGAATTTAAATTAAATAAGGAAGGTGTTGATACAGTCATGAACTCAAAAAGAAGCAAATTCAGTTCGATGAAAAAGTCTTTAACTGAATCTGAAGAAAAAGACAAAACCCAAATTCTCTTTGAAATAAAAAGCATTAATCCTGATCGTCTTGATGAAAAATTAGATGCTCAGAATATAGCGGTAAAATATGAAGAACGTACCGATTACCTGGGCACAATTCTTAGCTACTTACTTCCCTTTGTAATTATTATTGCCATATGGATTTTTGTGATGAGAAGAATGTCTGGAGGAGCCACAGGTGGAAGTGGCCAAATTTTCAACATAGGCAAATCCAAAGCTAAAGTTTATGAGAATGGTAAAACAACTAATGTTACCTTTTCTGATGTAGCGGGATTAGAAGGTGCAAAAGAAGAAATTGTTGAAATTGTTGAATTTTTGAAGAACCCATCGAAATATACAGAACTGGGTGCGAAAATTCCCAAAGGAGCTTTACTTGTCGGTCCTCCTGGAACAGGAAAGACCCTTCTGGCCAAAGCTGTAGCAGGCGAAGCTAAAGTGCCATTTTTCTCCTTGTCTGGATCTGATTTTGTCGAGATGTTCGTTGGAGTCGGGGCGTCAAGAGTTAGAGACTTGTTTAAGCAAGCGAAAGAAAAGTCTCCTGCCATAATATTCATAGATGAAATCGATGCTATCGGTAGAGCCCGAGGAAAGAATAATGGTTTTAATTCAAATGATGAAAGAGAAAATACCCTAAATCAATTGCTTACAGAGATGGACGGTTTTGGGACGAATTCTGGAGTCATTATTTTGGCAGCAACAAACCGAGCAGATGTTTTAGATGGCGCATTAATGAGAGCAGGTAGATTTGACAGACAAATTTATGTTGATATGCCCGATTTAAATGAAAGACAAGAGATTTTCGAAGTGCATCTCAAGCCATTGAAACTTGAAAAGAATTTGGATGTAAGCTTTTTAGCTAAACAAACTCCAGGATTTTCTGGTGCGGACATTGCTAACCTTTGTAACGAGGCGGCATTAATAGCAGCAAGGAATAACAAGAAAAAGGTTGAAAAACAGGATTTTTTAGATGCTGTCGACCGAATTATTGGAGGTCTAGAAAAGAAGAACAAAATCATCACCCCTAGTGAGAAAAAAGCAATAGCATTTCATGAGGCAGGACACGCCACAATATCTTGGCTTCTTGAGCATGCGCATCCTCTTGTTAAGGTTACTATAGTGCCAAGGGGGCAATCTCTGGGTGCAGCTTGGTATCTTCCAGAAGAAAGAAGTATAACAACTACTGAACAAATCTTAGATGAGATGTGCTCTGCACTCGGTGGAAGAGCCGCTGAACAATTAATATTTGGTAAAATTAGTACAGGTGCCCTAAGTGATTTAGAAAAAGTGACGAAACAGGCATATGCGATGGTTTCGATATATGGTCTGAATGATAAAATAGGAAACATCTCCTATTTTGACTCAAGAGGTCAGGATATGTTTACCAAACCATATTCCGATGACCGAGCTCGAGTCATTGATGAGGAAGTAAGTAAAATGATTGAAGTTCAATATGAGCGGGCTTTAAAATTACTTAAAGACAATAAAGAAAAGCTTTCAGAATTGGCAGAAAAATTGCTTTCTTCGGAAGTTATTTTCAAGGAAGATTTGGAATCCATTTTTGGGAAACGTATTTGGGACAAGACTGAGGAAAATACGGATGATTCAAAAGAGGTGAAAACTGATGAAAAGGCCGAAACGACTGACTTAAAAACAGAGGAAAGTGATTCAAATTCAAATGAAGAACCAAAGTCATCAAAGCCAAAACCTGATTTAAAAACACCACCTGAATTTAAAGAGGATATTTCGCCAAAAGATAAAGACAAAGAGGATGAATAAATATCTCTTGGTAAATACAACAGATCGAATGTATTTTCAGCTTTGTCAGTCCATACTATCAATGAATCATATTCCATTTCAAATAAACAGCACCATGGATTCCATGTACAATGCTTTTGGAAAATTTGAAATTTATGTTTCAGAAGATGACAAGCAGCAAGCCATTGATCTTTTAGAAAATCATGAAAACACTCCTGACGCGTAGTATTAGTGGACTGATTTTCGTATCTGTCGTATTACTGAGTCTCCTCTTATCCAAGAACTACCTAGTTATACTCTTTACCGCCGTTTCTGGTATTTGTTTTTATGAATTTCATAAAATGTTCAAGTCAGAAAAGCTATTGAATTTTAATCCGATCATCTCAGGATTCATAGCTTCTCTTGGTTTTTTGATTACTGTCAATCATTATATGCCTATTCCAATTTTTGAGTTTTCAGAGAATTTTGGAACATATGGATTGCTAAGTATGGTGATTATCCTGATTAGTATTCAATTATTGTTTCAAGCAAAAAATGCTTTTTCAAATATTGTGCTCATTCTGTTGGGAACCGTATACATTTTAATTCCATTAATTCTTGGCGCAATCGTTCACATAAAAGACGATTCAGGAGATCTTCCAATATTATTATTTGTTTTTCTACTCGTTTGGATTAATGATACTTTTGCCTATTTGAGCGGTATGCTATTTGGAAAACATAAGATGGCTCCTAAAATTTCACCCAAAAAGACATGGGAAGGATTTATAGGTGGATTATTGTTCACCATTATGACTGCATACTTGATTCACCTGTTTGAATCAAACTACAGTATGTTTTGGGTATACTCTGCTGTAATCATTGCTCCTGCGGCAGTATTGGGAGATTTATTTGAATCTTATTTGAAGCGAAAAAATAAAATTAAGGATACTGGAAATATCATGCCTGGCCATGGAGGGCTTCTCGATCGCTTTGATGCAATGCTTTTTGCCATACCATTTTTCTATATTTGGCATGTCATTTATACTTTTATATAATCAATAACAAGAATATGACTATTCATAAGGAAGGAATTAAAATTATTTTAACTGCCATAATAATTGCTTCAATTGTAATGACATTAAATACGATTTTCCTCTTGGATTGTAACGTATTCCTTTTCTATGGAATAAGTGCACTAAGCTTGATATTTTTAATTTTAGTCATTCAATTTTTTAGAATACCGAAACGCAACAAAACATTCGGCAAGAATGAAATTGTATGTCCTGCAGATGGTAAAGTGGTGGTGATTGAAGAAACAGAAGAAAAGGAATACTTCAATGACCGACGAATTCAAGTTTCAATTTTTATGTCCCCACTAAATGTGCATGCCAATTATTATCCCATTTCTGGTAAATTGGTTTATCAAAAATATCACCCAGGAAAATTTTTGGTGGCATGGCATCCAAAAAGTAGCACAGAAAATGAACGAACCACTATGGTTGTTCAAGATGATTCTGGAAAAGAAATCCTGATAAGACAAATCGCCGGTGCCGTTGCAAGGAGAATCTGCTATTATGGTGAGCCGGGTTCAGCTGTTGAAAAAGGAAAAGACTTAGGTTTTATAAAATTTGGTTCGAGAGTTGATTTATTTCTCCCACTTGATAGTAATATCGATGTGAAAATTGCAGACAAGGTGCAGTCAAAATTGACGAAAATTGGAAGCCTAAATTGAATTACTTATATTTACATAAATTATTTAAACATGAAAAAACTATATTTAATCTTAGCCCTATTTTTATTTACAGGATCTTATGCAGTAAGTACATATGCTGCGGTCAATGATAACACTATTGAGCTTAAAGACGATGATAAAAAGAAGAAGAAGAAAAAAAGAAAGAAAAAGAAAGGTTGTTGCGAGGCAAAAGCCAAGTCTTGTGCGTCAAGTAGTGCAAAGAAATCTTGTTGTGCAAAAGACAAAAATTAATCTTAAGAAAGAAATTTTAAAAGCGCCGTTTGGCGCTTTTTTTATGCCTTTAAATAAAGAAATAACTGAAGAGAAGTATAATAAGAATTGAAAAGATATTCATAAAGAAGCCATAAGTAGCCATCTGTTTGATGCTTACTTTACCCGAAGAAAAAACAATTGCATTTGGAGGGGTACTAATGGGCATCATAAATGCGCAGCTTGCTGCTAGAGTTAATGGTACACAAAAAGAAAAAATTGATTGTCCCATACCAAGCGCAAGCATAGCGATAATTGGCACTAAAACTGAAACTAAAGCGAGGTTTGACATGAGCTCAGTTGCGAACATGGAGATAGATATGATCAATAACAGCAGATATATATAGTGCCATGAAGATAAACTACTAGTACTTTGAAATATGAGCTCTAATACTTGACTTTTTTCTAAGGAAGAAGCGAGTGCAATTCCTCCCCCAAACAATACCAAAATTCCCCAAGGTATTTTAACCGTATCTTTCCATTGTAGTAATTTATCTGAATTGTTATTCGATGGAATAAGAAATAACACTATTCCACCCAAAACTGCAACGCTTGAATCTTTAAAAGAGATTCCTGTGTAGTCGACAATTAAACCTCTTGTAACCCAAAGAAAAATGACGATGGCAAAGGTTAAAAGCACTCTTTTTTGTGGAGCGGTCCATTTGGCTTGTTGAATATTTATTAAAATTTTTTCGTTTCTCTGAGAACCAAGGATAATTTGAAAAAAACCATTTAAAACTATGAAAACAATAAGGCTTATAGGCAAACCGATTTGCATCCATTCCCAAAAACTAATTTCAATCCCAAACGTACTTTCTAGGGTTCCTGCCATTTGCGTATTAGGTGGAGAACCAACAAGTGTTGCCATCCCACCAATACTTGCTGCATAGGCAACAGTCAGCATCAATAATAATGAAAATCGATTTGACTCTTCACTCTCCTGCTGGGCTTGAATAATCGAGATGGCCATTGGTAACATCATTAATGTTGTGGCCGTATTTGAAATCCACATACTCAATAGATAAGAACTCAATCCAAAACCTAAAAGTATTTTTGATTTTGTTGAACCCATTATGGCAAGAATTCTTGATGCAATTTGATGATGGACATTCCATTTTTCTAATGCTAAGGCTAAAATAAAGCCCCCTAAAAATAAATACACATTATTATTTCCATAAGCCAATGCCAGTTCGGTTGGATCTAATAGACTTAAAGGTGTACAGAGAACGAGAGGAATTAGTGCGGTAACATATATGGGAACAACTTCAAAAATCCAAAAGACAACCATCAGAAGAGCCATTGCAATCGCTCTATTTTGCAATGAATCTTTATCCCAGAAAGCAATAACGAGAAAAACAATACATCCTAGAATTCCAGCAATGGTTTTTTTATGCTGAAAAACTGAAAGCATACTACTTATTGAGCTCATTTAGCTTTTCAACGAAATACTTTGCCTTTTCATTGACATGTTTTGATATTTCTGAAAATTCTTTTTTTGATTTACTCTTATAAATTTTACTCAAAACATCATCCTGAAATACCGCGGCTTCATCAATGAGTTTATCTGTTTTTTTAGTTTTGGATTCATCCATCAGCTGCAAATAGAAGCACTCTTCAACAATATCAAATACCATTTCATTTAAATGCTTCTTAAAAATTCTTTTACTCGCCATAATTAAGTATGTTTTAAACAAAAATAACTAAGAATAAAGAACAATATCGACTTTATAGGATTTAATTGTCAACACCTATTGACATAAAAAAACAATCTTATGTAGAAAAGAATTCTCTTATTTTTGCCATTTGATTTATGAGTCTAGACTACAAATATTCTACTATTCTAAAGGTTGCACTTCCTATGATGTTCTCTGGATTTATACAATCCATCGTCTTAATTACTGACGCTTCATTCATTAGCAGATACTCAACGGCTTCATTTGACGCTGTGGGAAATGCAGGGCTCATATACATCACATTGTATATGCTTATTGTGGGGATAAGTGATGGTGCTCAAATTATTATGGCTCGTAGAATCGGAGAGAATAAACACAATATGCTGAGTGGTGTTTTTAGTGCAGGAATCATTTTTCAGCTTTTTTTTGCCGGATTATTATTTCTTTTCATGTTTTTTCTGATTCCAGATTGGATAAAAGCATACGCTCTAAATCAACAAATAGCTAATCTTCAAGGTGATTTTATCGGGATAAGATCTATAGCCATATTTCCTGCTTGTATATTTCTAATGATGCAAGCTTATTTTCTTGCAAAAGGAAAAACATTTCCGGTTCTTCTTTCTGCAATATTAACAGCACTATTGAATATTTTATTGGACTACGGGCTTATTTTTGGCCATTTCGGTTTTCCAGAAATGGGGGTTAAAGGGGCAGCTCTTGCAAGTACTTTCTCGGACTTATTGGGTATGCTTACCATGCTGTGCTTTTTCATTCTTGACAAAGAGCATGTACTATTCAGATTGAGATTTTTCAAAATGAAATCCTTGTTTAACCTCCTTAGGATATCGAGTCCTATAATGCTTCAGGGTGGACTTGCCTTAGGTACATGGACCATATTCTTTATTATGCTTGAGCAAAGGGGAATATTTGAGCTTACCGTTTCTCAAAATATCCGCTCCATATATTTTCTTGCCTTTGTTCCTGTTTGGGGCTTTGCAGGCACTACCAAAACCTACATTTCGCAATATCTTGGTGGACAGAAAGAACATGAAATTCCAATCATTCAGAAGAGAATTCAGTTGCTTACAACAGTATTCCTAATCTTCTTTTTTCATGGAGCCATATTATATCCTGAAACCTTAATAAGCATTATAAACCCGGAAGAAATCTATATTGGAATGAGCGCACAAATTCTGCGTATGATCTCCTTTTCAATTATCTTGTACGGAATTATCTCCGTGTATTATCAAACAATTTTGGGAAGTGGAAATACCGTTTATTCTTTGTTCATAGAAATCACCACAATTCTACTTTATTTGTCAGCTTGCTATCTTTTTATACAAGTCCTAAAACTTGAAATATTTTGGATTTGGACTGTTGAATATATATATTTCGGGACCATTGGAATAATGTCCGTTTTGTATTTACAAAATTCTCATTGGAAAAATAAAATAGTATAAAAAATGTCAAAAAAACTTCGGATTGTATTTATGGGGACACCAGGGTTTGCTGTTACAATATTGAACCGTATTGTACATAGTTCCCATGATGTCGTTGCTGTAGTTACGGCTCCTGATCGCCCCTCAGGGCGTGGACAAAAAATCCGAAAAAGTGAGGTTAAAATTTATGCAGAGGATGAAGGATTAACGATTTTTCAGCCTTTAAACCTAAAAGCAGATGAATTCATTAATGAGATGAAGAAGGTGAATGCAGATGTTTTTGTAGTTGTGGCCTTTAGAATGCTTCCGGCGGTTATATGGAAAATCCCACCATTGGGAACCATAAATTTACATGCCTCTCTTCTACCCGATTATCGCGGTGCAGCACCTATAAACTGGACTATCATAAATGGTGAAAAAAGAACTGGAGTAACTACGTTCTTTATAAATGAGGTTATTGATACTGGTGATATTATAAAGAAAAGAGCTGTGGATATTAACGATGAAATGTCTGCTGGAGAGTTACATGATAAACTGATGCATGTTGGTGCAGATTTGATGAACGATACGCTAACAGATTTATCTAATGGGAAATTGGAAAGTAAAAATCAAAATGAAGATGAGGGATTGGCATTAAATGCCGCACCAAAAATATTCAAGGAGGATTGCCAAATTCAATGGGCAAATACACTCAAAACAAATTACAATAAAATCAGAGGCCTATCACCCTATCCTGGAGCGTGGTCCGTTTTAAAAAGTAAATCAAAAAATAAAAACATCTCTTTTAAATTTTTTGATTGTAGGAAAACAAATATGCCAGTCCCTACCGAAGCAGTGGGACAATTACTTGAAGTAAATAACGGCATTCTTTTTCCCTGCTCTGACTTTTACATATTAGTTGTTGAGCTTCAGATGGAAGGTAAAAGAAGAATGAACTATAAAGACTTTTTAGCCGGTAATTCTATTGAAGACTTTGAAATTATTAAGGAACCTTAAATTCAACTTCGTGCTCCCAATTGGCTTTGACTTTAATCGTCTTTTCTAAAGTAAATCTTTGTTCCGGACCACTATAGTCAAAAGGGTTAAATGAATCCCACCGTTTATTCTTGTTTATGTCTTCAACGATACTTAAAGTGTAACTCCCAGGCTCCAAATCTTGAAATAAAATTGAATTGGAATCGGAAAATAAACCTTTCAATAAAATAGCTTTGTCATTTTTTAAGAGTTCAATGTACCAGGAGTCTATGTCCGTATCCACCTTCACATTTAAAACAGCTAAATCTTCCGATACTTTTCGCTCTAACATCATATTCATTTGATGATTACAAATATTATTTTGAGTGCAAAAGGCAGCAGAATCTATTTGTAGCATAGCTCTTTTGAAAGTCTGATTATTCAAACTTAACTCGATTCTATTCTGTTTAAATCGAATTTGACTTGAATCAAGTTGAATTACTATGCTATCCTTAACATTCATTAAACTAAAATCACCCTTTTCTCCTCTTAGCGAGACTATTGGTGAATTGAATTCAAGATTGATCAAGAAATCATTAGGGAATAATTTAAGCTTTTTTATATTTTCGATTAAAGTAAGCTTCTCAGTATTCTTTTCGTTCCTTACTTTTTTATTCAAGGTATCTAATTCTAGTTCTAAGTCTTCAACATACTTCGGTAAAATATATCTGAGCTTACTTTCATCCGGCAAACTATCCAAAATGATTGGCTGTATTCCATTAAATTTTAAATCTTGAAATGAATAATCATTCGGGATAGCCACCTCTAGTATATATGGAGTAATAAATGATGCATCGATTGAATACAATTTAACCTTTGGTTTACTTATATATAATTTTAGGGTGTCAGAATAAGCCGAATCTACAAGAACAGCTTGAGTACTTGCAAATTGGACTTCATCATTTTCTTTAATTCTATTTTTATTCTCGTCAATAAAAACTTTATAAAAAAACTTTCCCTCCCGAAGTGCCCTAAGTTTGACATATCCTTTATCATCTGTTTTCGAAAAATATGTGGGTTCCTCCTGTTCTAATGAATCGTATAAACCTATCAATACATTTTTCTTTGGTTTGCGAGTGTAAGCATCAAAAATCATAAAATGAGCCTCATTATCATCTATTTCATTCCCGGTTGAAAATGCCACTTGAATTAGGGAGTCGTTCCCCTCTGTAATATCCTGAACTGCACCATTTAGATACAAAGAATAGGTAGTGCTTGCTTTGAGTGGCTCTTGAAAATTAATCTCAAGGGTTTTGCCTTTCAATAAATATTCGTAATCAATATTGGCGGGAAGTAAAATAATATTATCATTTGGCTTTTGAAGCTTAACAAACTCATCAAACTCTATTATCATTCCCTTAGCACTAACCATTTTTTGTCCATCATTTGGAGTACATGAAACGATTCTAGGTGGGGTGACGTCTTTAGGTCCACCACTTATACTTCCGACTTGAGCGCAAGCCGATAGAAGGATCGCAGTTGCGATTATATAACGGTAAGCAAGCATGTGCAAAGTTTTTCCAACCATTCTTTGTCTACTTCATCAAAAAAATCTAATTCAGTACTATCAATATCTAAAACGCATATTACCTCTTCATTGTATAAAAGCGGAATTACAATTTCACTTTTTGATGCTTCATTACATGCAATGTGCCCTGGAAACTTATCTACATCAGGAACAATTAATGTTTTTTTATCAGACCAAGAGGACCCGCAAACACCCTTTCCTTTCGGAATTCTTGTGCATGCAACTGGCCCTTGAAATGGACCTAAAACCAATTGATTTGATTCCACAAGGTAAAATCCAACCCAAAACAAATCAAAATTTGATTTGAGAAGGGCAACAAAATTGGCCATATTGGAAATCTTGTTATCCTCTTTTGATAAAAGTGCATTCATCTGGCTGTACACAAATGCATACAATTCATTTTTTTTATCCTTGCTAATAATGGTTTCCATTAGATATATTACGTGTATACAAAATTGACGCTTTTACTTCTATTAAGCAAGGTGTTTGATCGATTTTAAATACATTTATCTGCATTCAAAAGATTTCATTTTTCATCGCAAAAAATAATACTTTTATACCTTTCACTATATACACCGAAAATTAAAAGCTCATTATGCCTAATGAAATTATCGTATTAGATATAGAAACGACAGGCCTGAATCCCAATCATGATCTCATTTTAGAGTTGGGCATGGTTAAACTGAATTTAGATTCTGGCGAAATCACTCCTATTTTTGATCAGGTATTTAAAGATCCTAATTTAAGAGCCAAGCACAGAAATTCATGGATATTTGAAAATGGTTTTATGGAACTTGAAGAAATAAGAAATGCATTGCCAATTACAGATTATTTTGATGAAATACAGTCACTTCTCAATCCGTATAAAGGGCGAATCACAGCTTGGAATAGAGACTTTGACAGTGCTTTTTTAATCAAATATGGATTTGATCTTGGTCCAAACATTCCTTGTCCAATGAAAGAGAGTGTTGACTATTTTAAAATAGAAGGAAGTTACGGTTACAAATGGCCAAAAGCGCAAGAAGCATGGGATATTCTATTTCCAGATATACCAAAAATTGAGCAACACAGAGGTCTTGATGATTCAATGATGGAGGCAGCTATTATATATGAGCTTTACAAAAGAGGACAATACAAACCATAAAGAATTTATCTTTTAAATCTTCCTTTGAAGGGAAGAAACCTACCAACTGCCTTTTGATATCTTTCATATTCCGGATATTTTTCTGCAGATATTGACTCTGAAAAATCAGAGCTTCCTTTAAAAAGAAGAACCAATAAAAGACCACCTGTCAATGTCCAATTGATCCAATTTCCTGTGGCAATAACGGAATAAAAATAAAATACAATCCAAATGGCTTGCTCTGCCATATAATTTGGGTGTCTCATGTATGCCCATAGTCCCGTATGTACGAAGCCTATCTTATAATATGGCTCAACATTTCCACTCTCAATCTGTCTGTATTTTTCTGTCTGATAATTGTATTGTTGTTGATCCGAAAGAAATTCAATGAAAATCAAAAGCAAAATAACGATGGCCAATATAATATCAAATAATCCAATCGGTGTATGTATGCCAAGGACTCTTATTGCAGGCAAAGTTGTGAGTAAGACAAGTCCCATCTGATAAAAAGAAATAAACAAAAAATTAAATAATATCCATTTCCATTTTTTTTCAAAACCAGGTTTAGATCTAAGAATTGACCATCTATAGTCTTCTTCACCATCCCAGAATTTTAAAGAATACCCTCCTCTTCTCGCAAAATTTAAGCTCAATCGAATGCCCCAAATACTCACTAAAACAGCCATTAGAACCAGTCGATCATCATATCCTGAATAATCTGCTATGATCCACAGATAAGGAATAGGCATTATACTCCAAAGTTTGTCAACCTGGCTGTAATTATCTGTTAAGGTGCTGACAACAAAGCAATACATGGAAGCCAATCCATAAACCCACAACAATGTACAAAGTGCCTCCTCTTGCATATAGGTCAAGGGTTCATCATAATTAAAACAAATAATTGGAATCGTAATTAGCGTAAAAATTAATATCAAAGCAACTTTCCACATATCTTAAATTTTATTTGCCAAATTCAATCAATCCTATAAATAGAATAGATTTCATCGCATAAAGTTCCTTTTAAATATAGACAAATCATACGCATATTGGATACCACCCATTTGACTGATTATTTTTTACTATTATAAATAACTCATTTTAAGATCATTATGATGAATGGCTTGGTTTACAACAAACAAAAAGGGCCTTTAAACCTTTAATAGTTGAACATTTTATTAAAAATAAATGACAAAATAGGTAAACTATTTACCATATGAGTCGTCTAAAGAACGTGTTTTACTCGAAAATATCACTGCTTAATGTATGCAAAGGATTTAAAAGCGGATCGTGGATCTTGTTTTTAATCATGCTTTGCGTGAGATTTAATGGTCAAAGTCAGGTAGTTTCTCCCTTCGATGTTCGTTATCAAACCAACCAGAAAGGGGGTATACAAATGATATCAAATGTAGCTCTCACATGTAATGCATCAAATAACAATTGTGCAACATTTCAAAACCAGTTTCCACCAAATGGCAATCACAATCAAAGCGGCGGAGTGGTAATGGAGTATGTTGATATTGATACAGACCCATCTACTTGGATGTCTTCTAGTGATAGTTTGGCCCTTCCAGCCTGTAGTGAGGTTTCATTTGCCGGATTGTACTGGAGTGCAAGAGTACAGCCAAATACAACCGAGTATGTGAATAGAAATCAAATCAAAATAAAACTGGGTAATTTTTTCTATCAAAACATGACAGCTGATGAAACAACAGATGTTTTGGACATCCCCGGAAATCCTTTTTTTGCTATGCCTGGTTATTACTGTTTCAAAAACATCACCCCTTTAGTTCAGGCCTCAGGAGGTAACGGTAGATTTACAATAGCAAATATTTCGGCAGAAACAGGTGATGAAAATCTTTTCGGTGCGTGGACCATCGTTGTTGTTTACAGTAACCAACTTGAATCCATGAGAAACCTAACTGTTTTTGACGGCATGGGTTATGTCAGTGGTCAAAATAATCTTGATATTCCTATTTCTGGATTTTTAACACCAACAGTTGGTCCTGTTAGTTTTGAATTAGGTGTTGTCGCGTACGAGGGAGATCGTGGTATTCAGGGGGATCGTTTTCAATTTGATGGAGCTGGTGGATTCTTAGATGTACCTGATCCTCTTCGAACACCCTCAGATTTCTTTAACAGTACAATCACCAGTGGTGGTGCCTTGACACCCTTCCGAAACCCAAGCTATAACAATATGCTCGGTTTTGATAATGGGATTTTTATACCAGATAATTCAGCCTTTACCTATATCGGAAATGCAGCCAATTCTGCCACTATCCGTGTGGTGACCACTCAGGATGCTATTCTACCTAGAGTCATTACATCAGCTATTGATATTTATGAACCGGATTTGAGAGCAACTGTTTTTATAGATGACCTCAATGGGCCTCCAGCAGAACCAGGCGATATCTTAGAATACACGGTAACCGGTAAAAATATCGGTTCCGATATTTCTTTAGATACTTATATGGAAACTACGCTGAATATTCGGACCGAATATATTCCAAATACCATTGAATATATGAATGGCCCTTTCATTGGACCAAAAACCGATGTTACAGGTGATGATCAGGCTGAATATGATGCAGTGAATAGAATTGTTCGTACCCGAGTGAACAATTTTGCAGATGCTTCACTTGGAGGGACAATGGAAAACTCCCCTAATGGTGCAGATAGTGCCACTGTTAAATTTAGTGTTCAAGTTGTTGATGATTGTATCATTTTGGATTGTGACTCCACTTTGGAAAATGAGGCATATATCTTTGGTAATGGTTCAATCTCCGGTAATGCTTTTGATAACGGCGGGGTTTCGGACCTATATGATGCAAACGGTTGCCCGACGGCGACAACAAATGTAGTCACTGTTTTTTCTCCAAATTGTGATGAGATTGAAATTTCACACAACCAACCACTTTGCGAAGGTGATACTATCACTTTTATTGCGCCAGTATCGGACTTTGTTACTTATGATTGGCAAGGGCCTAATGGTTTCATTTCGTCAGATGCAACCCCAGTGATCCCGGATATCACAGTTGATGATGCAGGGGTTTATTCTCTTCTCATCACATTAAGTGACAGTACATGTGCCTATGATTTGCTATTGGATACTGTTGTTATTGAACCAGCCCCTTCATTGGTCTTGGATTCATTGGTTAATGTTACTTGTAATGGTTTCGATAACGGTATTATTGCCATTACTCCCCAAGGACTCGACCCTATAGACGTTTTATGGTCCAACTTTTCGACTGACACTACTCTAACCCAACTTCCTCCTGATACATTTATAGTTCAGCTTACTGACCAAAGTGGATGTGATCGTTTTTATGAATTTGAAATAACAGAACCGACTGCTCTTAGCTCAAGTACCGGAATATTAAGTGATTATAATGGATCTAACGTGTCATGTTTTGGAGCGAGTGACGGTTCGGTTTTTGTTAATTATTCTGGTGGCACCCCACCTTATCAAGTAAGCTGGACCCCTGGATTATTCAGCTCAGATACACTTTTTGATATTCCTGCGGGTGAATATATAGCTACAGTATTGGACTCTAATCAATGTGAAATCATGGATACAGTCATAATTACTGAGCCCATGGCTATTCAATCCATAGATTCAGTAGTAAATGTTTCTTGTAATAGTGGTGAGGATGGAGAAATATTTGTTTTTGCAAGTGAAGGAACTCCTGGCTATACATACAATTGGATTGAGGGAACAACTGGATCGGAATCAAATATTGATAGCTTAACATTTGGTCTTTACGTCGTGGAAATTAGTGATACGAACGGATGTGTTTTTACAGACAGTATTCAGGTCAGTCAGCCTCTTGCGCCGTTGACAATATCCGAAACTCATGTCGATGTATTGTGTTTTGGTGATTCTACGGGTAGTATTGATTTGAGCTCAGCTGGAGGAACGCCACCATATGCGTATTTATGGTCAAGTGGTGATACTACAGAAGACCTTTCAGATCTTTTTGCAGGTACCTACGATGTAACTGTAACAGATTCACTA
>QOQC01000023.1 GCA_003331365.1 Flavobacteriales bacterium
TTACAGCCAAAGACCATGGAATGGAACTTTCAATGAACAAGAACTACCCGTAGCTTCTTACTACTTTATCATTGAATTCAACGACAACTCTACCCAAAATACAACAGGGATTGTAAGTGTTATTAGATAAAAAGAGCAAATCATAAGCCGGATTCTGTTGATCTCATTGAATAACAATTTGACTGTCTATCATTTATCTTGTTCTAACCTCACGATTAGAATCTAGCGACCTACCCTTCGAGATTGGGCGAGTAACCCTCAATTCTCGGTATACTTGGTCTTGCAGCTCACAAGGTTTACCATGCCATTTCTGTCACCAGAAATGCGGTGAGCTCTTACCTCACCTTTTCACCATTACCAATAATAAATTACTGGAAGTTTATTTTCTGCGGCACTATCTGTTCCATATAATGGACCTTCCCGTTAGGAAGTGTGATACTCTATGCTGTCCGGACTTTCCTCTTTAAAAAAGCGATAGACTGATTTGCTCTTTTACAAAAATAGATAATTGCAGTAAAATTAAACAAAGAAATGAAGCAGTATTATCTAATTAGATTGAAATGATCGCTGTAATTGTAGATTAAATTATTCATAGAGTCTTTAAATTTCACATACCAAATGTATGTCCCATTTTGCGATGGAAGATCATTGTATGTACCATCCCAACCTTCTCCTGGAGTATCCGAGAAAAATATTTGCTCACCCCATCTATTATATACACTAAACTCGTACCCCTGACTTCTATCATATCCAGCCGTCAAAACAGGAATGAATACTTCATTTTGACCGTCTCCATTTGGAGTAAAACTATTTGGGACATAAAACAAGACCTCATCATTGACCGTAATTGCCACATAAGCCGTATCCGTACATCCGTCCTCAGCCATTGCTACCAATGCCACATTATAGACTCCATATGAATCATAAAAATGAGTTGTATTTACAAAATCACTCTCTGTTCCATCTCCAAAAAACCACTGAAATGAAGTTGCATTCTCAGATTCGTTTGTGAATTCAAAAATAGGGTTGATTACAGACTGCTCGTAGACATCAGGATAAAATGATGCAATTACCGGGTTTACACATACAAAATCATCTTGAGTAAGTGAATCTGTACATCCCTCTGCAGTCGTACTTATTAGCGTAACATTGTAGCATCCATAGGAATCGTAAGTATTAATTACACTACCCATTTGAGTTGACGATGCTCCGTTTCCGAAAACCCACAGGACAGATTCACTAGAGGGTCCATCTGTTAGGTCTGTAAAGGTTGGTGAAAAAGGCACACAACCACCATAGGTCATATCCGTCGAAAATAGAACATCAGGCAAAGGATTTACAATTACCTCAATATCCGTAGTGTCTGTACAACCATTTGTATCATAACCAATTACTGTATATATTGAAGTTGATCCAGGAATGAATGACACACTATCCGTGACTCCTTGGTCCCAAACATATACAGATGCTCCCTCTCCCCAAAGTATTGTACTTTCACCATCACAAATGAAGTCATCCGAAGCATTTGCAGTAATTACGGGTAAAGGATTCACAACGACCTCCACTGTATCTGCCTCTAAACATCCATTTGCAGCTGTACCAATTACAACGTATGAATTAGTTGCCACAGGGGAAAATGGAATTCCATCGATCACGCCATTATTCCATTGATATAATATCGCATCTCCTGAGGCAGTCAGTGTAACTGAATCAGTGAAGCAAATTGCCTGGTCAGGACCAGCATCAACAACTGGTGGAATTTCCAAAAGATAAGTAACCGTGACATCATCAGTGTTTTGACACAAGTTTGCATCTGTACCAATCACAGTGTAGGTAATTGTTGAGTTTGGATTAAATGGAACACCATTAATTACTCCATTATCCCAACTGTAACTAATTGCACCTGTTGCTGTCAAAGTGATTGACTGACCGAAACACAAGGTAGTATCAGCCCCAGCATATACGTCTGGTAAAGGATGAACCACTATCGAAAAGTTTTCAGATGCACCAAAACAACCATTAGCACTTGGTGTTACGGTAATATTGGCAACTAAATCTGTAGTTCCCGTATTTGATGTAATAAATGAGTTTATATCACCAACTCCAGAACCTGAAAGCCCTATTGCTGCATTGTCATTGACCCAATCATATTGATTTATTGCCATATTTCCTGTAAATGGAATGAGCAATGTAGCATCCTCCGCACAATATTCTAATGGATCTATAGGATCAACAATCGGAGTAGGATAAACTACAATATGGATAGTATCATTAATTCCTGGACATCCATTCACCGTAGGAGTAATTACTATTGTAGCGTCTTGTGTAGTTGTACCGAGATTTTCAGATACGAAAGCAGGAATGAAATCTGAACCTGTTGTGCCTAATCCTATTGAGCTATTATCATTAACCCAAGTATAAACTGAACTTGAATTATTTCCAATAAAATCTATTTGTGGGACTATATCTCCCGAACAAACTGTATCACTTATTGCATTAACCGTAGATATTGGATTTACGGTTATGGTCACGGTTTGGGCTGTTCCTATACAACCATTGAGTACCGGTGTGACCGTAATATTTCCCACTTGGATATCTTGACTGATATTATTTGCATTAAAGGAGGGGATATTTCCTACTCCACTTGAAGGTAAACCAATAGAAACGTTATCATGCGTCCATCCAAAAGTTGTTGTATCTGTCATCGTACCTTCAAAAATTATCTCATCAGTATCGTCGTTTGCACAGATGTTTTGAGGCGCTACAGGGTCAACCGTTGGAATTGGTTTGACCAAAATTTGAAAAACCTGAGTTGTCCCAACACAACCATTCAAAACAGGCTCAACAGTAATTGTAGCCAGTTGGTTAACTAGATCTGTATTTGTTGCAGTAAATGACAAAATATCGCCTGTTCCGGAAGCTGGCAGACCAATGGAAATATTATCATTTACCCAGTTGTAAGTTGAAGAACCACTACTGCCGTTAAAAATATAGTCAATAGTAGGATCGTTATGACAATATTCATCTATTCCTCCCGAAACTACAACTGTAGATATTGGGTTTACAATAATGGTAGCCGTAACTGCATCTCCAATACATCCATTGAAAGAAGGAACACAAATTATAGTCGCCGTTTGAGGAGTACTACTGCTATTGTCAACCGTAAAGGATGGAATATCACCAATTCCCGAACCAACAAGTCCAATTGAGACATTATCATTTAACCAATCATATTGAGTTCCCGCTAGGTCTCCTGTAAAGAAAATTTCATCCGAATCCTCACCCGAACAATGCTCTTGATTTACCGGTGTTGCAAAAGCATTGGGTTGAGGTTTAACGGTAATGGTAAATGTTTGAGACACCCCTAAGCATCCATTATATTCAGGTGTAACCGTAATAATGGCATCCTGATCAACAAGACTTGTGTTATCAGCAACAAAAGACAATATATCACCAGACCCTGATGCTGCCAAACCAATCGACGTATTATCGTTAGTCCAAATAAAGCTGGTTGTTGGATTTGGTCCAGTAAATAGCACATCATCAGTGTCATCTCCCTCACAATGTATTTGATCTGACGGATCATCAACAATTGGAATCGGGTCGATCGTTGTAATCAAGAAAGTTTCTGATGTCCCAAGACAACCATTGAGTTCTGGAGTTACTGTTATGGTTGCAGAAATAACAGAGTTACCCGAATTCTGAGCTATGAATGAAGGGATATTCCCTGTCCCTGACGCTGGGAGTCCGATGGCCACATTATCATTTGTCCAGTTGTAATTGGTTGTTAGTGGTAAATTTCCAGTAAAAATAACTTCATCCGATGCTGAATTGACACACAAAGGTTGATCAGGAATAGGTCCGTCAACTGTAGGAATAGGTTTAACCACGATAGTAATGGTTTCTGGTATTCCATCACAACCATTTAATGTTGGAACAACTGTGATTGTAGCTGTTTGTACATCCGCAGTAGGATTCTGAGCAACAAAAGAAAGTATATCGCCTGATCCTGAAGCTGCTAATCCAATAGTTATATTGTCATTTGTCCAGTTATAAGTTGCACCAGCAGGTCCAAAATTACCGTCAAAAAGAATTGGAACAGTATTATCTCCACTACACCATTCCTGGCTTGGATTTGGGAATACAGTTGGTTTAGGCTCTACAGTTATTGTAAAGTTCTCTGTTTCACCATTACAACCATTGAATGAAGGAGTCACAACAAAATCAGAAGTTTGAGTGACGAGACTTGTATTTGTCGCAGTGAATGAAGGAATATCTCCAAAACCAGGTGACCCAATACCTATAGATATGTTACTATGTGTCCAATCATAACTAGCCCCAGGAATATTTCCTGAAAAATCAACTGGGATTGTTGGATCATCGTGACAAATGGTTTGTGTGACAGGCACAACACTTACTGTTGGAACTGGCTTTACCGTAATTTGAAATTCTTGTATAACACCTGTACATCCCGTTAGTACCGGGTCAACCGCAATTGTAGCAACTTGGTCAACTGTTCCTGAATTAATGAGTGTGAATCCACCAATATCACCAGTACCAGAAGCTGGCAACCCAATTGAAGTATTGTCATTGGTCCATTCATAAACAGTATTTAGCACATTACCCGTAAATACAACTCCAGGAAAATCCTGACCGCCACAGAATTCAAAAGGACCTACAGGATCAACTTGTAAAATTGGAGTTACAATAATTTGAAAAGTAACACTTGGCCCAGGACAACCATTGTAGCTTGGAGTAACTGTTATGGTAGCAGTATCTAATAATCCAGAAATATTTGTTGTTGTAAAAGATGGTATATCTCCAGCTCCAGAAGCTGCAAGACCCACATCTGTATTATCGTTTGTCCAGGAGTAAGTTGTTCCAACTACATTGGAAGTAAAGTTAATATCCGAAGTATTATTAGTTACACAAATCGTTTGATCAACCGGCACATCCATTTCAGGGGATGGATTTACAATAATTTCAAAAGTTTCAGGATCTCCATCACATGAATTTAATTCAGGAGTGACCGTCACAGTGGCAGTGATAGGAGAATTTGAGGTATTTTGAGCAGTGAAAGATAAAATACTTCCAGAACCTGCATTGGCCAAACCTATTGTTGTATTATTGTTCGTCCAATTGTAGGTTATACCTGGATCACTTCCCGTAAATATTATATCAGATGTGGGCAAACCATCACAGGCTACCTCATCGTCAGGATCATCCATTGTTGAATTTTGATACACCTCAATGGTAAATGTTTGTGGAGTTCCAGGACAACCATTTAGAATAGGAGTTACCGTAATATTTGCAGACTGTGTTACTGCCGTTGTGTTTAATCCAATAAAAGACAGAATATTGCCACTACCACTTGCAGGAATACCGATTGAAGGATTATCATTCAACCAATCGAAGGTAAGTGTTGGATCAGAACCCGAAAATATAACATCTGTAGTATTCGTATTTACACAAATTGCTTGATCAGCCGGGAGATTCATTGTAGAAATCACCTCTACATTAATCGTTACAATCTGGTCATTACTTTGACAACCCGTTGCATCTGCCGTTGCATTAATTACATAATCTACAGATTGAACAAATCCTGTATTATTCAATAAGATGTCATCAATTGTCGAAGAATTTTGTGGCGTTAAAGACTCACCTGAAAGAGATGGATTATCCGCCTGAGCCTGCCAAGTGTATGTTGCAGGAATGCTACTTGAAATATTATAATCAACAGACAAACCTGAACATGCATCATCAATTGAAGCTGAAGACAAATGTGGTGCCGGGTTAATAGTGATTTCTACTTCATCTGTTTGGGATGTACATGGGCCAGCTGGGTCATTCGAAGTGATTGTAAGAACCACAAATCCATTTGCGATATCATCTAAAGAGGGTGTAAATGTTGGATTAAGTGCCGTGTTTCCTGGTAAAAATACCCCCGTACTTCCAGACCAAGTTGCACTCACTGCAGAACCTCCAACTGAACCATTAAGAACAATATCTTCACCTTCACATATCACTTCATCTACTCCAGCTGAAACTATGGCTGAAGTTGAAAATAAGATTTCAATAACATCCGATTCAGGACCACATGTACCAACAGGGTCATCCGATGTTAAGGTAAGAATTACATTACCTGCACTTAACTCTGCAGCAGTAGGAGTATACACAGCATTTAAATCACTGGTGTTTGGATTAAATATTCCAGCACCACCAGACCAAGATCCGGTAATAATTCCTCCTGTAATCGATCCATTAAGTTGGACATCTTGACCAGCACACCAAACTTCTGTAGCAGGACCAGCGTCAACAATCGCCTCTGGATTAATAGACAACTCCATCTGATCACTTACAGCTCCACACGGTCCAACTGGGTCATCAGAGGTAAGCGTAAAGGTTATGATTCCAAGAGACAGATCCCCTGCACTTGGAATATAAGTAGGGTTTTGTGCAGTAGCATCAGGAATAAAACTACCTGTACCAGTGGTGGTCCAAGTCACGCTGGACGTTGAGCCTCCAATCGTTCCACTCAAAACAGCAACGTCATTTGAGCAAATGGTTTGATTAGCACCAGCATTTACAACTGCCAACGGGAAGATGTTAATCACTACATCATCTGTTGAGTTTCCACAGAATCCCGTAGGGTCGTCTGTAGTCAATGTAATTGTCACGGAACCAGCATTGATGTCATCAATACTTGGCGTATAAGTTGCTATTGCCGCAGCGGTGTTGTCAAAAGAACCTGTTCCCGAAGAAGACCATGTCAAAGATGTTGCTGTACCCCCAATGGTCCCAGAAACAGAGGCAGTTTGGTCTGCACAGATATCATCATCGAATCCAGCATCAGCTATAGGTACATCAACAAACGTAAATGTAACAACATCAAAGTTAGAAATACATGGTCCCACAGGATCATCAGTTGTCAAAATTAAATCTACACTTCCTAAGATTATATCTGCAGGACTTGGTGTATAAATAGCATTTAGAGCATTGATATTGTCAAAAGTTCCGGAACCACTAGTTGACCAAGTTGAAGAAGAGGCAGATCCACCAATGAACCCACTTAAAGAAATATCATCATCAGAGCAAACAGTCCCATCTATTCCAGCCGAAACCTGAACAGTATCATTTAAATTAATCGAAACTTGATCACTTACCGCCAGGCAAGGTCCTGCACCATCAGGATCGTCAACAGTCACCGTTAATAAGGCAGAACCTGCAGCATTTTCGATAGCAGAAGGAATATAATCAGGCGTTAAATCATTTACACTTGGACTAAAAGAACCTCCTCCATTTGTCCAAGTAACACTTGTTCCTGCCCCACCAATTAGAGCATTCAATCCAATAGTTTCACCAACACATTCGTCTAATGGTGTTGTGACGAATAAAGTTGCTGCTTCACTTAAGGTGAGAACCATATCATCAGAAGATGCATTACATGGACCCACTGGGTCGTCAGTTGTTAAAGTTAATACTATGCTTCCGGCTATCAAATCCCCGGCACTTGGGGTATATGTTGCATTTAACAAATTATTATCATCAAAAGTACCTGTACCACTTGTAGTCCATGAGGCTGAGGTTGCCGAACCTCCAATTGACCCACTTAAAGTGATATCATCATCTGAGCAAATAGATGCATCCACACCAGCTGAAACTTGAACCGTATCATTTAAAGTAATATCTATCTGATCAGACAACGAGGTACAAGGACCTGCACCATCTGGATCATCCACAAGAATTATTAGAGAAACAGAACCAGCTGTATTTTCTGTAGTGGAAGGTATATAATCTGGTGTAACAACATTCACACTTGGTGTAAACAATCCTCCTCCATTTGACCATGTGACACTTGTTGCGGAACCACCAATTGTAGCATCGAGAGTAATTGTTTCTCCAATACACTCGGTTATCGGAGAATTTACTACCAATGTTGCAGCTTCATTGATAGTCAAAATTATATCATCACTTTCAGGCGCGCAAATTCCTACCGGATCATCAGTAGTTAATGTAAGTATCACAAAACCTGAAGCTAAATCTCCAGCACTCGGTGTATATGTAGCACTTAAAAGATTAACATCATCAAAACTACCCGAACCGTTTGAAGTCCAGCTTGCAGAAGAGGCAGTTCCACCAAAGGAGCCATTTAAAGTGTATGTCGCATCCGAACATACTACTCCATCAACATTGGCATCGGCAGAGGCCGGTGATTCAAAAGTAAAAGTGACATCATCTGATAATGCAGTACATGGCCCGGCGGGATCATCTGTGGTTAGGGTTAGCGTTAAGGTTCCACTAGCAATTTCTGCAGCTGTAGGTGTATACAATGCATTTAGGTCAGTATCATTTGGTGTATAACTACCACTTCCTCCGGTCCACTGTGCAGATGTTGCTGCGCCACCTATCGACCCATTCAACTGTATATCAAGATTTGAACATACCGGTTCATCATCTCCCGCATCTACAAGAACATCAGTAGCAATAACAATAAGAATATCGTCAGTACCAGACAAACAAGGACCAGCACCGTCAGGATCATCTGTAGTTGCAGTCAATGTCAAACCACCTGAGCCAATTTCAGCCACAGTAGGCGTGTAATCAATATTTTCAGTATTTATGTTTGGGGTATACACACCACTACCTCCAGACCATGTTATTGTCGTTGCAGTTCCTCCAATAGCAGATGTAATTGATACTGTTGCATCATTACAACTTCCTGCAGAAGATGTTGATATATTTACAGTTGCTGCTATACTAAAACTTAAAGTCATTTGATCGAATGAAGCATCACATGGACCAACAGGGTCATCAGTGGTTAATGTCAATATCACTGACCCAAGCGCTATGTCTGCTATACTCGGTGTATATGTTGCATTTTGCAAACTGGCATCGTCAAAAGAACCCGTACCACTTGTGGTCCAAGTTGACGTACTCGCAGAACCACCTATCGATCCAGCGAGTGTAATTACGTCATTAGAACATATCTGTACATCGGGTCCAGCTGATACACTTACTATATCTTGAATATTAACGTCGACCTGGTCAAATTCTGTAGAACAAGGACCTGCGCCATCAGGGTCATTAACCGTAACAATTAATGATGCTAAACCTGCTAAATTCTCAGCATTACTTGGTGTGTAAGTCGGCGTCAAATCATTCGCGCTTGGAGAAAAAGTTCCAGAACCATTTGACCATATAACACTTGATCCAGTCCCTCCAATAGCCGCACTTATTGAAATATCGTCTCCTACACAAATATCAGTGGGTCCGGTAGCCGATACTGTTGCCGCATTACTGAAGCTAAGTAACATATCATCCGTACTTGCAAAACATGGACCTACGGGATCATCTGTTGACAATGTAATGAGCACATTGCCATTCAAAATATCAGTTGTTCCAGGGGTATATATTGCGTTAAGACTTGTATTATCATCAAATGAACCATCTCCAGCTGTTGACCATTGAGCATTACTCGCAGACCCTCCAATCGAACCACTCATGGTGTAAGTAGAATTCGAACATATCTCATCATCCACACCCGCATTTACAATGACACCTGGATTTATTGTTAGGGTAACATTATCCGATACAGCAGAACAAACTCCTGCAGGGTCATCCGTGGTTAATGTAAATACAACTGTACCTGTTGCTATTTCAGCAGGGGTTGGTGTATATACAGCCGACATATCCTGATCGTTAGGATTGTATGTACCTGTACCGCCAGACCATTGAGCAGAAGAAGCCCCTCCACCAAAAGCACCACTTAAATTAAAGTTTTCAGTTTCGCAAATTTCATCATCAACACCTGCATTTACTGTTGGTGCTTTATTTACAGTTATGGTAAAAGATTCTGGTGTTCCTGAACAACCCGTTGCGTCAATTATTGGCGTTACGATTACTGTAGATGTTTCTGAAGCAGCAGCCTGGGAATTCGCCGTTAAAAAAGAGGTGATATCCCCTGTTCCTGTTGCAACTAAACCGGTATTTGTATTTGTATTTGTCCAATTGTAAGTTGTTGAACCTATGTTTCCAGTAAAATTGACAGGACTGCTGTTCTCACCTTCACAATATTCAAAATCTCCTGGATTATCAACAACTGGTAATGGTTGAATCGTAACTGATTCATTGGCGGTAATATTACCATTACAGGTACCACTCGCTATATATAAAATTGGCGTAAGTGTTTGAGCGGTCGTTCCTGTATTACAATATTGATGTGTTATGGTTGTTGTAGCATTTAGAGCGACATTTTGAAATGACCCATCACCAAAAAGTAATGTTGCTTCCTCTACATCACTCGTTGTTACTTCAATATCGACGTCCAAACATGAGCAATCATCAAGAACTGGACTCGTAACAGCAATAGCACCAAAAGGACCAGCAACTTCAATCGTTTCCACAATCTCTGTACTTGTACAACCTCCCGTCAATGAAGAAACAGTCAAAGTAACATCAAAAGATCCGGCAGTCGTATATATCGTTGTCGGGGAGGCTTCTGTTGATGTTTCTCCATTTCCAAAATCCCAAAAAATAGAATTCGGATCAACGTTATTGGAAGAGGAGTTTGTAAATGTAACAACAGTTGGCGGGTTAAAACATGTTGCAATGTTCGGGTCTCCCGAACCATCCGCGACAACGTCAAAAACATCTATATCGATAGTAAAATTGTCTGAACAGCCTAAATTATCCGTCACAGTCAAAGTAATGGAATGATTTCCTTCATCATTAAACAAGAAAGATCCAGGTAGTGCATCAGTTGAAGAACTTGGCGTAACATTTGTAGCAGCCGACCAATCATAGCTCAGAGGTCCATAGCTAGATGAATTGTTCGCCGTTACTGTTACCTCTTCATCATCACAAATAAATACTCGATCGACATTAAATGACGCTGTAACCTCCCTGACAACAATTGTTTCAATTATTTCAGTTTGACAACCAAAAGCATCTGTACAGGTCAATGAAACCTCATATATACCTGGTGAAGAGAAACTATGCGACGGATTTGGATTATTACCCGTTAAGTCTATGATTCCATCGTTTTCAAAATCCCAATCTCTTTGAATAATTGAACTTAATGGAGCAGAAGAATTGTCCGTTATCGAAAATACTTGATCTATACAAACAGTATCAACAATATCTAAATCTCTAATAATTCCATGGACGGTAACAGATTGAACAACCGTATCATAGCAAAGCGTCCCATCATTATTTGCCGTATTTCTCATGGCAATATCATAAACTCCGGGAACCCAACTTATATTACCAGAAATCACTGATGAAACCTCATTAAAATCAAGATCTTCTTGAGTACCTCTGAATTCAGAACCGCTTTGCCATTGATAGCCATTACTCACATCCCAATCCCATTGAGTTTGAATTGAATTCAATGAAGGACTCGTATTTTGAGGTAAGGGTGTTTCATTCAAAAACCACAATTCTTCATTCAGACATACTTCATTTGATGGAACAAGAAAATTATTGGTCAAATAAATACCAAAATCTGCTTGATTATTAGGGAAGGCATATACGTCTTGAGTCGCTGAACTAGGGGGACATCCCGTTGTTGGATCTTCTACAGTGAGTGTTACGATGTAAGGAACACTATTGGAAGGAGAATAAGCACTAAAAGTGTGAGAGGTAGAAGAAACTCCAGAAACGGGAGGAGCTGGTGGATCTCCAAAATCCCATGTGTACTGGGTTGATGGTGTGGTTCCAATCGATGTGCTTGTAAAGGACCTATTTAGCTGGTCGTCACAATCTAAAGGGCTAAGGTCAAAAGCAGCTTGTGGTCCAAGAGTGATAACCTCCATGTCATCTCCGGAGCCAGAACATCCAGGTACAGTACCAATAGTGGTGTATGGTATCATACTTACAGTAAAAGTGTCAATAGAACCAAATGTATGACAAACAATACTATCTTCATCGCTAAAAATTGTAGGAGAACCATCACCAAAATCCCATTCAATCGTATCCGCATTTATACCGGTAAATTCAAAGCAAAATTCATTTCCCTCAAGACATTGAGGAGTGACATTTGTAAGGTTAAAACTAGAGGTAGGTGTTAAACCATTCACAACGGCGATGGTATTTGTGTAAGTTGTAGTTCTCTCACAACCCTGTGCAGAAACAACCGTAATAGTAGCATCGTAAATTCCTTCAGCATTATAAGTTACAGAAATTGGCCCATTTCCTGCACCGGTATTGGGTGTTCCCCCAGGAAATTCCCATGAAATTGTACCAACTGCAGTGGTTGTATAATTTGTCGAAATATCCGGATTAAATGGCGGGAAGATACATCCGTTTGTAACAGTTGCATCGTAATTCGTAGATGGTAGATTACTGACAGTTATGGTTTGACTTAATGCCGCACTAGTACATCCTCCCTCGGAGTAGGTTACAGAATATGTTGTTGTCGAACCAGGGGATACAGTAATAGAACTCGTACTTCCACCACTTGACCAGCTGTAGGTTCCTGGAAGACCAGAGGGCTCTGCAGTCAACGTAACATCATCCAAT
This sequence comes from Flavobacteriales bacterium, assembly GCA_003331365.1. Classification (GTDB taxonomy): domain Bacteria; phylum Bacteroidota; class Bacteroidia; order Flavobacteriales_D; family Crocinitomicaceae; genus UBA952. The sequence continues at coordinate 12,520 of QOQC01000023.1, forward strand.
TTACAAATTGCACCATCGTCGTTCGTTAAACCAGAAGTTTCTGCAATAGTTATTCCCGTAAGCACGGGCGGTGCCGTTTCTGTAACTGTTACACTCGCAGGTAAACTTGCACAAGAACCTACAGAATAGTTCACCGTGTAATTTCCTGCGGTAGATACCGTAATACTTTGTGTTGTTTCGGTTGTCGACCAAGAATAATTACCTCCTCCGACAGATGGAGTTGCTGTAAGGACACCAGTCGAACCTGTACAAATATTTAAACTATTAATTGTAACTGTTGGCAATGCTTGTACAGTCACTATTACGTTTTCGGTGACATCACAGCCTGTGGGAGAAACGGTTGTAACCTCATAGGTTACTGAGACATTTGATCCAGAGGTATTTGTTAATGTTTCCGATATGTTTCCATTTCCACTTGTAGGGGCTTCAGAAATGTCTGCATTTGCAAGCCTTACCCACGAAAAAGTACTTCCTGGTATAGAACTGGTTGGTGTGTAATTAAATACACTTCCACTACAAATTGTATTTGGATTTAATGGACTGGTTAGAGCCGGGTTGATAGAAACCACTATATCTGATAAATCTGACGAATTTGAACAGCCATTGGAATTTTCAATGGCCACATTAACGGAATATGTACCAGCAGTTGCATAAGTATGAGAAGCGTTAGCTGTATTGTAAGCTGAACCATCTGTAAATAATTGATAACTCACAATAGAACCAGACCCAGGTGTTGAATTACTTGTGAAATCGACTGTTGCAGGCTCGCAATATGGTGCAGGGCTAACCGTGTAATCAATATTTGGTATTTCGTACACTTCCAAAAATCCAATTTCAGTAGTGGTACTAGACGAAACACCGTCCGAAACAGTTAATGATACGTCATAATTACCTGGATTTGTTAAAACAAAGGCAATTGGGTTTACATTATACGTTGAAGAAGATCCCCCTTGTTCTGTAATGGTCCAACTATATGTTAGTAAAGAATTGTCGTCCGCACTCAGAGTAAAAAGATTTCCAGGACACTGGTCCGCCTCTGCCGTTGAAAAATTGGAATTTTGCGCCCACAACTGGAATCCACCAAGTAGAAAAAGCGCAAACAAAATTGAAATTTTCCTCATAAACTTATCAAATAAAGTCATAAGACTTATTCTAATTATTATTTCACACATCACAATCAACTTTGCACAAAGTCTTCAATAATGAAACTTTTGTCACATACTAAATTAACTATTCTGTATGTTTTACATGCAATCTTTTAACGAGATCTTTCAATAAAAGTTGCTTTATACAAATCATTCGTTTGAATTGCTAATTTTGAGTACATACTTATTGTTTGAAAGATTTAGTAACATTTTTAAAAGAATTAAGGGATGATGTCCTGATATTTCCCAGTAATGATTTATTGGCTCATATCGATTCAAAAAAAACGTGTGTATTTTCAAGTGAGGGGATTTATGATGACGTTTTACTAGGCAGCATTGTTCGATCTGCAAGAAGCATTGAAAAAAAAACGGGTATTAATCCGACCTGTATATCAGAAGGAATAATTCGGATTGAATCAAATGCTAAGATGAATCTGTCCCCCATTTTTCTGACACCAGTAGAAGTTAAAAATGACAAAACCTCCAAAATCCTCAAAATTTCAAAATTAGAGGATAAAAAAATCCTTAATCCGTACCTCATCAATCTGTTCGAAATATCAAGTCAAATGGAAGATGAAATCAAAGATTTTGAGTCGTTCATCAAAATCCTTAACATCGACTATTTAGATTGTGAAAAAGATGTTTCTTATATTGGGAACTTTCACCCTAAGCGCTTCTCATTTATAAGAGAAATTGAGGATTTAATTGATCAGAAAACAGATTTTTCAAATGCACTCAATACCTTATTCGGTGCTGAATCAAAGCATCAGGTTCGAGTATCGAAAACTCCCTTATTCAGAAATGATGAAGATCAATTGCAGGCGTTAGAGAAACTCTCACAAGGATCTCTTGTGGTTCAAGGCCCCCCCGGAACAGGTAAGTCGCAATTGATTGGCAATATAGTCGGGAACATCATTGAGCTTGGTCAAACTACTCTTCTTACTTCTGAAAAAAAAGTAGCTCTAGACGTAATTCAAAATAAACTTCATCAAAAAGAATTAGGCCTTTTGAGCTTTCAAATACCTTCAAAACATCCAAATCGCTTATTCATTGGTGAACTAAAAAATGTTTGGGATTATTTCAATCAACTAAAGGAAATACCCTCAAAACAGTCTTTTAAGAATTTTAAAACTCAAAAGAAAATATTCGATGTGCTACACAAAGAATCACGCAAACAAGGCTGCGGTATTCATGAACTCATTCAGCTTTTAGAAAACAATCGCAATTTATCTATTAAAATAAATGAAGGGGGCAACATTACCTTATCTGCTATTAATCATTCAAATCAAGAGATATTAAAACAAATACCAGGATCAATACTCGAAATTTCAAGTAGGATTAAACCTACTCTATTGGAGAGAGAATTTTTAAATTTCTCGAAGGAATTAAACGCTGTAATTGAGGTTCTTGAGAAGTTAAGAACAGAGAAAAAAGTTGAATCTTGGGAAAACCTTCAAATAGCACTTCATCAGCTTTTGCAATTTTACGCATTTGAACAAAACTCGTATAAAAAATTTGGCCATTTCATCGATAGAAATAAAGATGATTTTGTGCGACTTGAACGAGGTTATTACAATTCAAAAAGCAAATTAGATACATTAGAAGGAGGTCTTAAAAATTGGTTAATAGAGCCTTCCATTGAGGAACTTGAGTTTTTGAAAGAATTATTCCAAAAGCAGGACCTTTTCAGATATAAATTAAAATGGTATTTCACTTGGAGAAAATGGTCTAGAACACCAAAGGCAAATCCAGAAATGCAAATAAAAAATAGAATCAAATACCAAAAAAAGAAACGACAGCATGAAACGATAATTAATAAGTTATTTGATCTCGGAATTCAAAATCCAGAAAATGATTTACCTCAAATAAGAAGCTTGATTGAAAATACAAATCTGGAAAATTGGAACAATTTTAAGCAAGAAGGAATTGAGAAGAAAACAACTATTAGTCATAAAAAGCTTTATCAAACAATAGACTTTTTGAAGCATTCATTTAAGTTTCATTCAAATGACATTCCAATAAATATTTTAAATGATATTAATTCAAAAAAAGAGGGATTTTTAGAAGCTTGGCCAAAATTGAAAGAGCTTCCATTAGAAATATTCCCATTTCTTCAAGAAGATTTGAATCAAATAAAAAGCAGTATTGAAGCTGCCGTTTGTAACCAAATCAAAATTAAGAATCCCGAATTAAAAAAATTCTCGATTACCGGCTTTCTTGAAGAATGTAAGAACATAAATAATACTTTCGATGAAGAATCAAGTCATTATGCCGAACATTTAGTGAGGCAGCAATTTGAAATTTTTAGCAGCTATGAAGAGCTCACAAAAACACCTCCCAAAAAACTAAGTCCTGAAGATAAAGAGTTCAGAATGCAACTCAAAAAAGGAAAATCTTTGCTTGTTAAAGAGTTTGGCAAAAAAAGAGCGCACAAACCAATTAGAATCTTATTCAATTCTGAGGCTATACATTGGATTAAGGTTTTAAAGCCGATTTGGATGTCTAATCCAAATTCCCTAGCAGAAAGCCTCCCATTGACAAAAGAAATCTTTGATTTTGTCATTGCCGATGAAGCAAGCCAGCTTCTTCTCAGCCATTCTGTAGGAGCTCTTCAAAGAGGAAGGCAATCAATAATATGTGGGGACCCCCAACAAATGTCTCCAAGTAGTTATTTTAGAAAAAAACAACGATTGGAAATAGATTTACTTCATCATGCAAATTATTATTTGAAAAGTGTTTTTCTTTCAAATCATTATAGAAGTTTACATCCTCAGTTGATTACATTTTCTAATTCCTTCTTTTACAATAATAGATTAAAGGCGTTTCAAGATACGCATACAAATGGCCCACCAATTAAGCATCACTTTATCAATGGCGGTAAATTTTTGGAGCGAAAAAATAAGGAAGAGGCAAAGAAAATAGCCTCTTTTATTGCAAAGCACATACGAAATGATGAAAAGCTGGGCATAGCTGCTTTTTCACAAACTCAGCTTGAATGTATTTATGAAAACTTAAATGATGATGTTAAAGAAATTTTAAATAAAAGAATCGAAAATGACTCCTTGTTTTTCCAATCTCTAGAAAAAGTTCAAGGAGATGAATGTGACAGGCTCATCATTAGTTTCGGCTATGGATTTAATGAAGATGATAAGTTCGAAATGCGTTTTGGACCTGTAAATTTAGATCAGGGTCATAAAAGATTAAATGTATTATTTTCTCGAGCCAAAAGAAAAATTGATTTCTTTTCATCGGTACGTTACAGTGACTTTCCAAAGTCAGAAAACACAGGTGTTGATCATGTCAAAAAGTGGTTTCAATTATTGGATAAAAAACAGACTCATGAAGATGTGAACTCAAACATTCCTTTAAGCTATATTCTAAATGATTGTAATGGATTCAACGATCTTATTTCGTACTTACATGTTTATTCTGAGCGAGGATATATAGTTCAGAATTAATCTCTTTTAGGTACGGGGTCATGTCCACAGCCTCCTCCTGGCCTGCAGGATACAACTCGTTTAATACCTAGAAATAAACCCTTGAAAGGTCCCCATATTTTTATCGCCTCAATCATATACGCCGAACAAGTTGGTTCGTAACGACAAGATTTTGGTAAAAGAGGTGAAAGGAATAATTGATACATTTTTACCAATAAGATGAGAGGGAACGAAAGTATTGAATACAGCAAGCGCATAAAAGCAAATTTAGTTCTTTTCACAATTGAATGTTGCTAAAACATCTTGTAACTCTTGAAGATGTATTCGTTTAAAGCATAGATTTATTATATGACCAATACCTACCTATTACTTCTCGCCATATTTTACCTGAACCTTACATGTGCTCAAGATAAAAGTTGGGAAAACGAAAAAATATTGGTTTACAATGACAGCGAAGTAAATCAAATGATTTCTGCAAATCAAATTTTCGAAAAACGCTGGGATATCTTACCTCAACCTCAATTTTGGAAAAAAATCATGTGTCTTACGCCAGACACATGTATCGTCAATATTGCTAAAAATAGACATGTATTGGAAAAAATACCATCCGAAAAATGGGTTTACTTGAGTAAAGAAAAGAAAAGAAAATTTAGGGATAGCATACGTAAAAAATATAATCTCAATGATAACGATCTCGTGTACGTAACAACAGGCAAAAATCATTTCTACAAGTTTGAAGCCGTTTACCCATCTATTTCAAAAGGAATTATGGTTTTTGACAGTCTTGATGTCGATCCTTGGTACGCACAATCCATACTACTTATTGAAAGTCCGGGTCAGCTGAAAAAATCAGTTTCTGGAGCCTATGGTCCTTTTCAGCTCATGCCGAGAGTCGCACGTGCTCAAGGACTAATTGTCAATAAAACGATAGATGAAAGAAAAGATTTTAGCCGTTCTGCATATGGTGCAGCTAGTTTAATTAAAAACATATGTATTCCAGAGACGAAAAACATTTTAAATCGCCATGACATTAAATATAATGAGAATGATATCTGGTTTCGTTTAATGGTTTTACATGTGTATCATGCCGGGGCCTATAATGTAGGAGCTGTAGTTGACAAAATTATGCCAAAAGAAGGTACTCAAGAGCTGATTAAAAAGATGTGGCAACACAAGGCAGCTGGTTTCGGAAACTGCTCACAAAACTATAGTCAGATTGCATTGGCTGCACATCTGATTTTGCATGAAATGGTCTATGAAAATTGTTCAGAAATTATTACTCCAAATTCTCGTTAGAGACAAATTTTATAGAAACTGAATTTACACAATGTCTGGTATTTTTTGATGTCAGTCTTTCTCCTTTAAATACGTGCCCTAAATGACCATCACAGTTAGAACAAACAATCTCTGTTCTTCTTCCATCTGCGTCTAGAATCCTTGTTATAGAACCCTTTATTTCATCATCAAAACTAGGCCAACCACATCCTGACTCAAATTTATCACTGGTCTCGTACAAAGGCTGATTACATTGCCGGCAAACAAATATCCCATGCCCTTTAAAGTTATTATATTCTCCAGAAAAAGGCATTTCCGTCCCTTTAAAGAGAATCACTCTTTCTTCCTCTTTAGATAACTGATTCCAATCTTTTTTATCTTTTTTCATTTCTAAGGTAAAGCTTTCCACTTTCAATAAACAAGGGGGATGGGAAGTTGTTTGTAAATAAACCGCCAGTTCCTAATCCCTGCGCAATCTTAGGTTTGTAGTGAGCAGCAAAACGTGCTATCATTTCTAATCCAATATTTGATTCAAGAGCAGATGTTAACCACCAATTAATATTCATGGATTCTGCGATTTCTATCCATTCACTGCATCCGTAAACCCCGCCATGTAGGCTTGGTTTTAAAATAATGAATTGAGGTCTTATAGTTTGCAATAGTTCTTTCTTTTTCTCTGGAAGATTGATTCCAATCAATTCTTCGTCCAATGCGACCGGAATAACCGCCTCCTTACAAAGGGCTTTCATTAACTTCCAATTTCCCTTTTCAATGGGTTGTTCTATGGAATGAATATCATATTTGTTTAACTCGAACAAAATATCTCTCACCTCTGAAGCTCCAAACGCACCATTTGCATCTACTCGTAATTCAAGTTTTTTTCCATACGTATCACGAATGTTTTTTAAAATTTCTAGCTCTTTGGAAAGCTCGATGGCACCTATTTTCAACTTCAATATTGAATAACCCTCAATTATTTTTTGTCCAATTTGAGTAAGCATTTCATCTGAACTTCCCATCCATATCAATCCATTAATCGAAATTCCCTTTTTTCCTCTAGAAAACTCAGTATCGAATGGGTCAATTGCTCTATCCAAGTTTAAATTGTACAATAAAGTTTCTATTCCAAATAAAATAGATGGAAAAGCTTTTAGCTCATTGCTGAAAAAAGAAAGGATCTTAACTTGGTCTTGACTTTGAATTAATGAGTTAAATGTCTGACAAACCCATTTAATCTTATTTTCAAATTGATCTTCACTCTGGTAATCCAATGAAAGCCCCGGTATCACACTACACTCTCCTAGGATATGTTGCGCCTCCTCAATATAAAAAATCCACGAGGGTTTTTCATATAAAATACCTCTACTAGTACCAGCTGGAGATTTGAACTTCAGGTTTTTTCTGAAAAAATTTATTTTCAACATTTAGTTCATCCATTTTTCGTACCACATCTGAAACATCAGCAGATACCACATTTTTACATCAAGCTCCTTCTTTCCTGAGTAAAAATTTCTTTTGATGCCCTCTACATAGGCTACATTAAATACCCCTTGTTTTTCTATTTTCTCAGAATTGATATACTCCTCTACCATTTCTCGCAAATCATTTTGAAGCCAATTTGCTATTGGGATTGCAAAACCCATTTTAGGCCTGTCCATCATCTCTTTTGGTATATATTGATGGAGGATTTCTTTAAGAATATATTTCTTTTCTCCCTTGTGATATTTATAATGATCTGGAAGCCGCGCAGCCCATTCAATTAATCTATGATCTAAATACGGCTCTCGCCCTTCAAGGCTTGCGGTCATTGTCGCGCGATCAACCTTTTGCAAAATATCATCCACTAAATAAGTCTGATAATCAATGGCCATCATGTATGAAAGTGAAGAAAAATATTTTTGTTCCAATTCTTCCGAGAAATATGCCGTATTTAATGGGGTTATTTTACTTTTAAACAGTTCATTTATCTGACGATCCGTAAACTGCTGACTCAAGCTTAGCATTATTTGCTCTTCAGATGGATTTTTTAGTACCCCTTTTACTTTCTCGTATCGATTGTGGAAATTGTACTTATTCCTTAAAATAGGAATGTAATTCGACGGAATTCTGTCCATTCCATAAGCCATTGCAGTCCTTAAGAATGAGGGAATTTTATTTATTTTTTGACCATAGCGTTGGATATAATCGTAGCGATTATATCCTGCAAAAACCTCATCGCCAGCATCTGCACTTAAAGCAACTGTAACATGCTTTCTTGCTGCAAGACTCACCAGTGTCGTTGGAATTGCACTACTATCGGCAAATGGTTCGTCATAATAATAAGGCAAATCTCCAATTAATTCAATGGCTTCTTTATGCGTACATTCAATTTCTGTATGATTTGTTCCTAAATATCTTGCAATTTCTTTTGCAAAAGGTGCTTCATCTAGTCCAATATCAGGAACAGAAATGGTAAATGTCTTTAATTTTTCTGTTCTTTCTTTTTGCAAAAGTGCTGTAACCGAAGCGCTATCATATCCCCCACTCAAAAAAACACCAACAGGCACATCAGATACCATCCGATAATTACAAGCATCAGATAATATATTCTCTGTTTTCTTTTTTGCCTCCTCAAAAGAAAGATCTAATTTGGGTTGGTTATACCCATCATAAACATTCCAATACTCCTTTTGATCAGCTAAAGACATTCTTTGAAATGAAGTCTCATCTATATTCAATTCCATAAAATGTCCTGGCCTAAGTTTGAAACAGTTCTCAAAAATACAGTGAGGAGTAGGCACATTGCCATATTGCATAAATGCGGCTATGGCATTTTTATCTATGATTTTTTGAAAACGTGGGTGCTCATGAAAAGCCTTTAATTCAGATGAAAATAAAAATAAGCCATCCTTGAAATAATAAAAAAAGGGTTTAACCCCTGCACGATCTCTGGCACAAAATATTTTATTATCAACCGTGTTTACGACTGTAAAAGCAAACATCCCAATCAATTTATCCAAACAAGAACTTCCCCACTCAACATAAGAATGTATCACAACCTCTGTATCAGAAGTGCTTTCAAAAGTGTGACCTAAATGAATTAATTCCTTTTTTATTTCATTGTAATTGTATATTTCACCATTAAAACATATCCAATGATTCTTGAAGCACATAGGTTGCTTACCACCTTCACTTAAATCAATTATGGAAAGTCGTCTATGTCCAAGTCCTAGTTGAAAATGATCAAAATTAAAATCCTTAACACCAAAGCCATCGGGGCCTCTATGAGTCAGAGTATGAGTCACTTTCTCAAGAACTTCAAACGAAGTTTTCTTCTTAAAATCTATAAACCCTGCGATTCCACACATATTTTATTCTTCAATTTCAGTGACAACTTCTTTTTTATTGATACTGGATGTTAAAACAAGAAAGAAAAATGGCAAAAGTGGTGCCCTTATCCTAACCAAAACTCCAAACAAAACTGATGTAAAACCTGCCATAAAGGCAATAAACAATGAAAAAATAAAAGCAAAAACTAAAATTTCTTCTTTCCGAATATTTTTAATTTTTCGAAAAGGATTTCCTGAAACAAAAAAGCGAACAGTCAAAAACATCAGGACCAAACTCTCTATTCCATTAATAATTAATGTTGGAGAAATTGATTCGTTTATAAATGGTCTGTATATTCCGTAAAAAACACTTTCGGGAATAGCTCTTAATAATCCCGCAGGAGAGGCATCTGTATTGGTTATCTCATATCTTTTACCCGTGTATGTTTCATTCTGCGTGAAATCTAGCTGAACCAATTCTGCTTCAGCCACCATTTCTAATGCAAAATTTGACGCAAAAAACTGGAGGAAGATGATAATTCCGCCGAATAAAATAAGGGAACGGAATAATAATTTAGTGAAAAATTGCTTTTCATACCTCTTGGTTAAACGTGCTCCAAAAGCCATGAAAATGGGTGCAGCAATTGCAGCAAGGACGAAAGACCGGACGTGATATATTATAAATATTGAAAATACAATTATGAGTATATGCCTTAATTTAATTGGGTTTCGCAATACCATAACATCGAAGATATAATATAACAAATTCAAAATTGAGATGAAAACCACTGTATCTTTTGAGATGCCAGTACACCAGAAACTTACAGTCGGAACAAATAAAACACAAAGTGCTACTATGTGTTTTTTGTGTGTTTCTAACTTTAATATTAATTCAAACACTCTCCATGAAGCCATTGCTGTTAAAAAGGCGAAAACAAGCGTTGTAGCAAAATATGATTTAAAGGTAAGAAAAGAAGCTAAAGATGTAATTTTACAAATGAACCAAGCTTCAGACTCCCTTGTCAACCATGCCGGCGGATAACCTGTATCAATATCAAAATACCCAGAACTTGAGATAAAATAATTATCATTTATCATCACTTCAAAATAATTGGAAGGTGACTTGAAGAATAACTTATTCAATGTAATTGCTCCATCCCAATAAGCTGTCGTATCTCCCCCACCGTAATAAATTAAATAAATCACCGCAAAAGAAATCGCAAAGAAAAATTTAAACAATACGTTTTGAACGTAATATTTTTTAATTTCTCCGTCAAGAATATTATTCTTTCTGGAATTGGCAATAATGATAAGAATGATCATATAAATCAAACCAATAGAGATATCATAGATAGAAACATAACTACTTTCCATATGAGTTGTATTTATGAGTGGTGATATTTCTCTCCATTGAGAATAGTTTTTGCTCTATACAATTGCTCAAGAAATAACAATCGTATCATTTGATGTGAAAATGTCATTTTTGAAATTGAAATTATTTCATCTGCTCGCCCATAAACAGTTTGATCAAAACCATAAGCACCTCCCGTAATAAAAATCATCTGTTTCAATCCTATCATTTGTTTTTTTTCTAACCAAACAGAGAATTGTTCAGAACTCATTTCCTCACCTCTTTCATCCAACAAA
>QOQC01000024.1 GCA_003331365.1 Flavobacteriales bacterium
CCACAGTTATCTGCTTCATCGTTAACATCATTGATATCTACTGGAGGCACTTGATCAATACATTCGACATTTACTGCATTAGGGTTAGAAGCTGTAGGTAGAATCGTATCGTTAATAGTTATGGTTTGGATTACGGTAATTGCATTACCACAGGAATCCGTAATATCAAATAATCTGAAGTATAATTCTGGACAAGTATTTCCATCGCTAAAATCTTGGTTCCATGTGACTGTAGGAACTCCGTAATTGTCGGCCTCATCATTGATATCTGTTACATCTGGTGCAGGAATCTCATCGATGCACGCCACACTAAAGTCTGCGGGTGCAGTTCCCGTAGGTGGAGTTTCATCAAAAGAAATTGTCAGAGAACTGGTATTTGTACATCCATTAACGTCAGTTCCGTTTACGTTATAAACTCCTTCAGATGCGACAAAACCTACTCCATCAACAACTCCATTATCCCAAGTATAGTTGACACCTCCACTTCCATTTACTTGTGTTGTAGCACCATTACAAATAATCTGGTCTGGTCCAGCATCGATAATTGGAGGCGGGTGAACTGTAATAGTAAAAGTTGAGTCCGGCCCAATGCATCCAAAAAGTTCAGGACTTACCGTAATTGTAGAAATTTCTACTCCAGGACCTAAATTTATACCTTGGAAAGAGTTAATTACACTTCCTGTTCCTGAGTTGCCTAGGCCAATACTTGTATTGTTATTTGTCCACGAATAGGTGTTATTTGGATCACTCCCTGTAAAATCCATATCACCAGTGAACGCATCGTGGCAGATTTCAATATCCCCAATTGACCCCCAAACAGGCTGGTCAGAAACAATTACCGTATCGTAGGCAATCGAGCAATCAATGGAGTCTGTCATTTGGACTGTATATTCTCCAGCAACAGTTACAGAAATACTTGATGTCGTAGCTCCATTAGATGACGGACCAGACCATAAGTATGCATAAGGGGAAGATCCGCCGGAACCGGTTGCAGTAAGTGTTGCACCAGAAGAGGTGCATAAGACAGGTTGAAGAGGGGTAATGGACACAGCAACATCTGTTTCAATGGAAACGATTGCCGTATCACAAAATAAAAATGGAGACCCACAACCTATATCAATTGTCAATCCACACACTTCATAGGATATACTTGAAGGGAAGCCCGGTTGCGGATTTACCAAAACACTATCATATCCAGAATAATCTACACCCGCAGTACCGGGATTGTTTCCATCAATATCAGTAAGGTAATGATTGTAATCTCCAGGATTTCCTGGTGTTAAAGATGACCAAGTCACAGTTGATACGTCCAATCCAAGAATAGCCAATGTATCAATACAGCCTTCTGTAACCGCAATATTCCCCGTACTTCCCGGTGCAGGTACAGATTGTACAATAACCCCGTAATCTGTAGAACCTGGTCGACAAAATGTGAAATAATGCGGGCCAACCCCTGATACACAGAATACATCACCTACGCTAGATGGTGACCCTGCTCCACCATTAGTGCAATCCTCATACCAAATATCAGCATTACCTGATGCCCCATCCAACTGAAAGCTGATACCTGCAGCCAAACTGTTCAAGGTAATTTCCATTACAAAACAGTTGATGTTGTTTGACTCACCACAGCATTCTCCAAATCCTCCTGGGGGAATGTCAATATCTAAGGTATCTATAGCAGAGGGACTTAATGAGAGGTCAATTGGGAAGACGGGCACATATGTAGAGGTGCCAGGTGTGCCTGTTTCACATCCAAAATTACTTGCTTGACCGATTGAAATAAACGGTAGACAAAAAAGTAAAAATAAAGAAAGTCTATTTTTCCAACCCAAAATACTCCTAATCTGTACTATTTATTACGTAGTACAAGTAATTAAGTTGCTTTATGAAATTATTCTTTTTGAATGTTTATGTTAAGAAGAATTGAATCTCTATTCTTAAAGAATTATTTATAAAATCAGTTTTTCACTGAGTTAATGGCAAATTTGATATGGGAATGCGCATCAGAAAGAGAATTGTTTATCCCACAGATTTTACCCTCAAGATCGATAACATATGTAACACGTCCTGGAATAATTCCAAATAAATGGGTTGGAACCTTGAACATTTTACGTATTTCCTTCTTTGAATCTGATAATAGATGATAATTCAAATTATATTTTTGGGAAAAAGAATGATGTCTTGATACAGAATCTGCCGATATTCCAATGACTTCACAATTCAACGCTTTTAATTGTTCATAATTATCTCTAAAACCACAAACTTCCACGGTACATCCTGGAGTGAAATCTTTTGGGTAAAAGAAAATTACTAAGTACTTCTTTCGAATCAATTCTTTTGATCTAATTGATTGGTTGAACTGATTTATACCTTCAAATTCTGGACAAATGTCACCTATCTTCATTGCTGTAAACCTTTTTTATATCGTTCAAGAGCCCTTTCTCGAGCGCGTTTATGTTCAATAATGGGTTTAGGGTATTCATCGGTTTCAAATTCTGGGACCCATCTCCTAACATAATCAAAATTCTTATCAAATTTTTGTTGTTGCGTGTATGGGTTGAATATACGAAAGTATGGAGCAGCATCACAACCGCTTCCCGATGCCCATTGCCATCCTCCAACATTACTTGCCATTTCGTAATCCAAAAGTTTAGATGCAAAATAAGCCTCTCCCCATCGCCAATCAATAAGTAAATGTTTAGTGAGAAAACTCGCAGTGATCATCCGAACCCTGTTGTGCATAAAGCCGGTATTGTTCAGCTCGCGCATTCCTGCGTCAACGATTGGATAACCAGTCATTCCTTCACACCATTTTTTAAAATGACTTTCATCTTTTTCCCATTCAATTTGGTCGTATTGTTTTTTAATTGCTTTATTCGACGATTCTGGAAAGTGATATAAAATCATTTGATAGAAATCTCTCCAAATAAGCTCGTTTAAGAATGTATCACTTATATCTTTCGACTTATTTGCCAATTCTCGAATACTTATTGTACCGAATCTAAGATGTATTCCTAATCTTGTAGTTCCTTGTTTTGAGGGGAAATTTCGATTATTTTGATAAGATTTTATTTGGGTATCAGATGCGTCTTTTGATGGGTATTTATATGATTCGTCTATAAATCCCATAGATTCAATTTTGAGTAATTTTTGATTTTGCTGTGGAGAAAATAAATGTTGTGTTAATTGATGATTGTCGAATCCTGCTTTCTCCTGATTATTATATAATTCCTTCCATTTTTTTGAATATGGAGTGAAAACCAAATATGGTGTCCCATCATTTTTAACAACCTCGGTTTTTTCGAATATTACGTGATCTTTAGAACCTATGAATTCAATATGATTCTTAGCAAGCTCTTGATATATTTCTTTATCCCTTTTGATGGCGTATGGTTCGTAATCTCTATTGGTGAATACCTTAGAGCAATTCAGCTCAAGAGACTTCTTCGGGATTATATCTTCAGGTTTGCCGTACAATACAAGTAGGTCAGAGCCATATTGCTGGTATTCTTTTTTTAGCCTTGTAATTTCATAATAGATGAAAGCAACTCTTTTGTCTGTAGCCTCGAGTTTACTCAGTATATTTTCATCAAATATGAAAACAGGGACTACATTGTTGTTGGCGCTCAAGGCTTTGTTCAAGCCAGCATTGTCATGAATCCTTAGATCCCTTCTGTGCCAGAATATTACATTCTTAGAGTTCATTTTGTAGGTTTGATTCTACACTCAAATACCCTCGTATTCAAAGATGTTATTTTCAGTCTCCCACAATTTAAGTTTGAGCTTAAATTTTTCGTTAAACCTAGATCTTAAAAGATTCCAGCTGACCATAATTATATTTTCTGCCGTGGGAATTAAGTTTTCAAATTCTGAACAATCTAAATTTAGATTTCTATGATCAAATCGTTCTACAATTTCTTCATTGATAATATCTTTCAAAATTTTCAGGTCAATTACATATCCAGTCTCAGGGTCAATATCTCCTTCAATCCATACCTCCAAGATGTAATTATGACCATGGAAATTGGGATTATTGCATTTTCCAAAAACAGCATCGTTCTTTTCATCTGACCAATCTTTTCGATACAATCTATGAGCGGCGTTAAAATTTACTCTTCTGCATACCTTCATGATAAGTGGGCTTCAATTTGATTATAATATTCATTGATCATAATTTTGAACCAAACGGTATATTTTTCAGGTGAATTTTTAATCTCTTTTTTTAGATCCATAAGGCTAATCCATTTAAAAGCAACAGCTTCATCTGTGTTGAGATGTGGTGTGTCGTTAGAATTGCCTATAAAAACATGATCTAATTCATGTTCAGTAAGTCCATTTGAAAAGGATGCTTTGTACTCAAATTTAAAGGCAAATTTCAAAGTTGCCTGAATATTCATCTCTTCTTTTAGCCTTCTCACTGCCGCTTCATTGGCATTTTCATTTGGATAAGGGTGACTACAACACGTATTCGTCCACAAACCAGGTGAATGATATTTTTGTAATGCACGTCTCTGCAGTAATATTTCTTGATTTGAATTGAATATTAGGACTGATATTGCTCTATGAAGCAAACCCTTTTCGTGTGCTTCAAGTTTTTCCATTGTTCCTGTAGGTTCATCAGTAGAATTGACCAATTGGACTTCAATCATTACTATAGAATGTTTAGATTGTGTCTGACATATGAGGTTACAAGAATTCTTGCTTTTTTCCTGTTCGGTATGCGCACACGTTCTTCTAAAATAACCTCGGCATTGGTTCTTTTGATTTTTTTGAAGAGTTTAAAGTAATATTTGTAAGCCATGTAAACTCCAAATCTTGCTTTCTTTGGAAGCATTAAGATACCTTCATATCCCATTGCAAAATCCAATTCAATGTCTTGCTCTATGTCTTTTTTGACTTTATTATTAAAGTCATTTAAATTCACACCAGGAAAATAGGTGCGACCCAATTCATTGTAATCTGCATTCAAATCACGTAGAAAATTGATTTTTTGAAATGCAGATCCTAGTTTCATTGCGTATTTTTTTAGCCTTTCGTATTCATTATGGTCACCTTCAAGAAAAACTTTTAAACACATTAAACCTACAACTTCTGCTGAACCTAAAATGTATTCATCATAGGAGTCTTTGTTGTACGCTTTTTTATCTAAATCCATTTCCATTGACCTAAGGAAAGTATCGATAAGATCATGAGGGATTTGGTATTTATTCACAATTTCCTGAAAAGAATTTAAAATAGGGTTCAATGAAATTCCTTGCTCAATTGCCGTATAGGTTTCTTGTGTAAACCTACTTAATAGGTTTTTCTTATCATACCCATCAAAAGAATCTACAATTTCATCAGCAAAACGAACGAAGCCATATATTGAGTATATAGGATCTCTTAGGTCTTTGTGAAGAAATCTTATACCTAATGAAAATGATGTACTGTACCTTCGAGTAGTCATTCTACTCATATCCTTACTAAGCTGATCAAAAATATTTTTCATGGTTCTAGTTATGGTTGTTCATAATAAATTTCGACACCACTTCTCCCGAAATAATTGAAGGTGGTACTCCAGGACCAGGAATTGTAAGTTGGCCTGTGTAGTAAAAGTTTTTTAATTTTTTATTTCTCATTGAAGGTTTGAATATGGCAGTTTGCTTTAAAGTGTTAGCGAGGCCATATGCATTTCCCTTAAACGCATTATAATCTTTTTTAAAATCATCAATACAGAATGATTTTTTGAAAATAATATTTTCGGATATTTTATTACCGGTTCTTTTCTCAAGACGCTCCAACAAGATATTAAAATACTTTTCTCTATTTTTTTCATTGTCATCTAGATCAGGTGCAATTGGAATAAGGAAAAATAAATTTTCACAATTTTCTGGAGCAACGCTGCTATCTGTTACCGATGGGGCACATAAATAAAATAATGGAGAAGTAGGCCATTGGGGGTTTTTATAAATTTCTCTTCCATGATTTTCAAGGGATTCATCAAAAAACAGATTGTGGTGTTCGATATTCTTTAATTTTTTGTTTACACCCACATAAAATAAAAGGCAAGATGGCGCCATTACTCGCTTATCCCAATAACGGTCGTTGTAATTCGCGGATCCATTCAATAATTTTTTATCCGTGTGCTGGTAATCTGCCCCTGAAATTACTATGTCTGATTCGAAACTCCCTTTATTTGTTATGACCTTGTAAACTTTTCTGTCATTTTTTTCGAAGGAGATTACTTCTTGATTTAGAATAAACTTTACATTGTTTTTGATGGCAATTTCTTCAAATGCTTCAATGAACTTATGCATTCCCCCTTCTGGATACCATGTTCCAAGCTTAATGTCTGCATAATTCATCAGTGAATAAAGGGCAGGCGTCTCATTCGGCATTGCGCCTAAAAAGAGAACCGGAAATTCAAGTAATGCGATTATTTTTTCATTCTTGAAATAACTTCTAATAAATTTTCCAAAAGATGAAAATAAGTTCATACTAACCAAACCTTTAAAAACTTTTGAATTGGCAAACTCAAATAGACTCAAGCTGGGTTTGAAAACCAACTCTTCCATACCGACTTTGTATTTTATTTCGGCATCTTTTAAGAATTGAACTAATTTATCGGAGCTTCCTTTTTCGTTCCTTTCGAACCAATTTTTAAGTTCTTCCAGGTTACTAGGAACATCCGTAAAAGAATCATCATTCCAAAATACTCTATATGATGGGTCGAGTCGTTTCAATTTGTAGAAGTCAGAGGCCGTATTTCCGAATTGATTGTAGAAATTTTCAAAAACTTCTGGCATCCAATACCAACTGGGACCCATATCGAAAGTAAAACCATCAACTTGGAATTTCCTTGCTCTACCACCTATTGAATTATTTTTTTCAATGATGGTAACGTCATAACCTTCACGACCTAAAAAACAGGCAGCTGAAAGACTTGAAATTCCCGAACCTATTATGACGACTTTCTTTTGCATGTTTAACTTAACGAAAACGAGTAATCAGGAAGTAAATCTATTAATTTTTTTCTTGCAATGTAAATTCTACTTTTCACTGTTCCGATTGGAATTCCAAGCTTATCTGCTATCTCCTTGTACTTGAATCCTTTAAAGTGCATTTCAAACGGATCTTTATATTCCTCACTAAGACCTGCAATTTTCTCTTCAATGTCTTTTGTTGCAATTTGGGAAACAGCATTTTCTTCTGAACCAGCACTGTTGGTTAGTAAAAACATTTCTTTTGAATTATCAAAAATTGTCCCTGACTTTACCTTTCTTCGGTACTGATTGATAAAAATATTACGCATAATTGTGAAAACCCATGCTTTGAAATTAGTCTGTGGTGTGTAATAGTTTCTGTACTTGATAGCTTTTAACAGCGTTTCTTGAGTTAAATCTTTGGCATCCTCATTATTTCTTGTAAATCCTAAAGCGAAAGATTTTAGGTTATTTTCGATGTCGATTAACGCCTGATTGAATTCTAAAGTTGACATAATTTATTTTGTTTAATTAATTCTCAGTAAAGTTAAACAAAAAATGTTTAACAAAACAAATAAAAAGTTAAACAAAATGAAAAAATGTCATAAAATACGGAAGTAAATATGCTCTCTATCCTTTCTATGACATGCCTTTGATCATTTCTTTAATTATTTTCGATAAATTGTAAAAAACGGACCATCCCCAATCATTTCTTGCGGTTTTATCGTCTATCGAATCAGGCCAAGAATCTGCGATATTTTGTCTGAAGTCTGGATTATATGCTATTTTGATTGGTCCTAATTCCCTTTCAATTTCCGTTGCTATTTGTACTGGTGAAAAGCTTGTTCCGGCAATATTATAAGAAGATCTGACCTTAATCTTCTCTAATGGAGCCTCCATAATTTCAATTGTTGCCCTAATAGCATCATCCATATACATCATCGGTAGAAGCGTATTTTTAGATAAATAGCAATTGAAAGTCTCTTTATTTATTGCTTTTTCAAAAATTTCAATAGCATAATCCGTTGTTCCTCCACCAGGTTTACTCTTATATGAAATAAGTCCAGGATACCTTATGCTTCTTACGTCAACACCGAATTTGTTGAAATAATACTCGCACCATCTTTCTCCGGCAAGTTTTGAAATACCATAGATGGTGCTGGGTTCCATAATTGTATGCTGGGGTGTCTTTACTTTTGGGGAGTTTGAACCAAATACTGCAATAGAGCTTGGCCAAAAGATTTTCTTCAATTTTTTTTGTTTTCCCAGTTCCAGGATATTTAGTAATCCATCCATGTTCAATTTCCATGCAGCTTGAGGCTTTTGTTCTGCTGTAGCAGACAATAGGGCTGCAAGTAGGTATACCTCAGTGATATTTTCCTCTTGGATAAGCCATTCAAGTTTTTCTTTATCCAAAACATCTAATTGGTAAAAAGGACCATCATTGATCAGGATTGGACATGGTTCCTTGATGTCTGTGGCGATTACATTATTCACGCCTTTTCTTCGTCTGAGCTCCAAAACTAAATCTATTCCAATTTGCCCGCTTGAGCCGACAACCAGTATTTTTGACATGATAAAATTTTTTACAAATTTAACTTTTGAATTCAAATTTTTGATAACAATTATTTAAAACTGACAATTGTCATTTTTTTATTAACTAATTGATTGTTATTTTGTAGGCTTAGAAAATATTTAAATCGATTCCTATGCCATTCTATCGTCATTTGGGAAAAATCCCTCACAAAAGACATACAGTTTTTAGACAGCCAAATGGAGATTTGTACCATGAGCAATTATTTGGTACTATAGGCTTTGATGGGATGTCCTCCTTGTTGTATCATCTTCAGCCACCAACAAAGGTCAATGAGATTTTAGGGCAAAAGGATGTTAGCCCTTTGATCGAAGTTGATAAAAACATGCAGATGCGTGCATTTAAGGGATTTGATGTGCCTGAAATAAAAGACCTAATTGATTCAAGAATTCCCGTGCTAACGAATAGCGATGTGACGCTCCATTTGTCAAGGCCGACAAACCTTACCGAGAATTATTTTTATAAGAATGTTGACGCTGATGAGGTCATTTTTATTCATGAAGGAAAGGGAAAATTAAGAACTCAGGTAGGTAATATCGATTTTTCATATGGTGATTACCTTGTTGTTCCTCGAGGTATGATTTATCAAATGAGTTTTGAAAATGTAAAAAACAGACATTTTATTATTGAATCCAGACATCCGATATACACACCAAAAAGATATAGGAATTGGTTTGGACAACTACTTGAACATTCACCATTTTGCGAAAGAGATATAAGAACTCCTGTAGGATTAGAAACCCATGATGAAAAGGGTGAATTTATTGTTAAAATCAAAAAGGAAGGAATATTGTACAATTACAGTTATGCCTCACATCCGTTTGATGTAATAGGGTGGGATGGATACAATTATCCATACGCGTTTTCAATTCATGATTTTGAACCCATAACTGGAAGAGTACATCAGCCTCCTCCGGTTCACCAAACCTTCGAAACTTCGGCATTTGTAATATGTTCATTTTGCCCCCGATTATATGACTATCACCCTGAAGCCATTCCTGCTCCATATAATCACAGCAATATTGATTCAGATGAAGTTTTGTATTATGTTGATGGAGATTTTATGAGTCGAAATGATATATCCAAAGGACAAATTACATTACATCCCTCAGGTATACCTCATGGGCCTCATCCGGGAGCTTATGAAAGAAGTATTGGTAAGACGAAAACCGAAGAGCTTGCTGTAATGGTGGATACATTTAAGCCACTCAAACTCACGAAACAAGCCATAGAAATAGAAGTAAAAGATTATTACAAATCTTGGATACATTAATTAGAATAAAATACAATGAAAGAAGTTAAAAATGTTGATTATGGTCTTGAAAAAATCTTTGAAGGAGCTCAAGATTTTTTACCATTATTAGGTACTGATTATGTCGAATTTTATGTGGGTAATGCCAAGCAAGCGGCTCATTTTTACAAGACTGCTTTTGGTTTTCAATCATATGCCTATAAGGGCTTAGAGACTGGTAGCAAGGATCATGTTTCATATGTACTGAAGCAGGATAAGATTCGGCTAGTTTTAACAACACCCTTAAATTCAAAATCTCCAATCAACGATCATATCGTAAAACACGGTGATGGGGTAAAAGTAGTTGCTTTATGGGTTGACGATGCTAGAAAAGCATATCAAGAGACCATTTCTAGAGGGGCAAAGTCGTATATGGAACCAACCGTTGAAAAGGATGAATATGGGGAAATTGTGCGTTCCGGAATATATACATATGGCGAAACGGTACATGTTTTTGTTGAAAGAAAAAATTATACAGGGACTTTTATGCCGGGTTTTCGGAAATGGGAGTCAGATTATAAACCTGAATCTGTTGGTTTGAAGTATATCGATCACATGGTTGGAAATGTTGGTTGGGGAGAAATGGATAAATGGGTGAAATGGTATGAGGACGTAATGGGGTTTGAGAACTTTTTATCTTTTGATGACAAACAAATTCATACGGAATATTCAGCTTTAATGAGTAAGGTGATGAGCAATGGAAATGGCCGTATTAAATTTCCAATTAACGAACCGGCTGAAGGGAAGAAAAAGTCTCAAATCGAAGAGTATCTTGATTTCTATGAAAGTCCCGGAGTTCAGCACATCGCGGTAGCCACGAATGATATAATCAAAACAGTAACTGAGATGAGAAAAAGGGGTGTGGAGTTTTTAAGTACGCCTCCTGATGAATATTATAAATCTGTTCCTGTACGATTGGAAGAGCATAATCATGAGCTGAAAGAGGATATTGAAACTTTAAAAGGACTAGGTATAATGATTGATGCTGATGAGGAAGGTTATTTATTGCAAATATTTACCAAGCCTATTGAAGATCGTCCGACATTGTTTTTTGAAATTATTCAACGGATGGGAGCAAGAGGATTTGGTGCTGGAAATTTTAAGGCGCTTTTCGAATCAATTGAAAGAGAGCAAGAAAATAGAGGAACCTTATAGTTTTTAAACTACACGGTCATAATATCTTTTTCTTTAACATTAAAGAATTCATCTATTTTATTAGAAAATTCATTTGTGATGTTTTGAACTTCGTTTTCAGCATCTTTCATCATGTCCTCTGAAAGGCCATCATTTTTGAGTTCTTTGATCATATCCAAGGCGTCTTTACGATTGTTTCTGACTCCAATTTTTGCATTTTCGGACTCTGCTTTTGCCTTTTTTACTAAATCTCTTCTTCTTTCTTCGGTAAGTGGCGGTACAGATATAATAAGCTGTTCTCCATTATTTTGAGGGTTAAGACCTAGATTAGCATCAATGATACCTTTCGCAATATCGTTAAGCACCGATTTTTCCCATGGTTGCACAATAAGCGTTCTAGCGTCCATTACACTGACATTTGCGACCTGTTGTATTGGAGTCATTGCCTCATAATATTCAACCATAACTCCAGATAGCATAGATGGAGAAGCCTTACCTGCTCTGATTTTTGACAATTCTGTTTCAAAGTGTTCAATCTTTTTCACATTTGATGAGGTCAGTTCATCGTATATCATATTTAAGTCTTCTATCATAATAATGTTATTAATTAGATACTAAAGTCCCTATATTTTTATCGGCCAATACTTTTTCCAAATTACCTGCCGTGTCCATATCAAAAACAACAATTGGCAAATTATTTTCTTTACATAATGTAAAAGCAGTTAGGTCCATTACATTTAACCCCAGCTTGTAGACTTCATCAAATGTGATGGTATCATATTTTGTCGCTGAGGTGTCTTTTTCAGGATCTGCTGAATAAATTCCATCAACTCGAGTTCCCTTTAAAATGAGGTCTGCATTAATTTCGATGGCTCTCAGTGAAGCCGCAGAATCCGTGGTGAAAAATGGATTTCCCGTCCCTGCACCAAAAATAACAACCCTTCCTTTCTCCAAATGCCTAACAGCTTTTCTTCGAATAAAAGGCTCTGCTATTTCTTTCATTTCAATGGCAGACTGCAATCTTGTTTTAACCCCATGTGACTCAAGTGCTGCTTGCAATGCCATTGAGTTGATCATTGTAGCCAACATGCCCATATAATCCCCATGAGTTCTATCCATTCCTCCTTGCTCTGCCTGTACACCTCTAAAAATATTTCCCCCACCTATTACAATGGCAATTTCATGTCCAGATTGATGAATTTTTTTGATTTGCTCTGCATAAGAACTGATTCTCTGATTATCGATTCCGAACTGCTTCGTTCCCATGAGGGATTCGCCACTAAGCTTGAGTAATATTCTTTTATAT
The DNA here is from genome assembly GCA_003331365.1 of Flavobacteriales bacterium. GTDB lineage: Bacteria > Bacteroidota > Bacteroidia > Flavobacteriales_D > Crocinitomicaceae > UBA952. Next base: position 12,291 of record QOQC01000024.1, read on the forward strand.
TTCATAGAAATTTGGTTGAACAAATATAGCCAAATCAACTATCCAAGAAAGGAATAATCAAAAAAAAAGCTATCCGAAGATAGCTTTTAGTTAACTTAAAGAGAATCTCTTAAACTCTGAAACGGTGAGCCCGTTTTCAGTTGTATTTAAAAATTGTTCTACCGTTTGTTTATTGTCTCTAACAAACTGCTGACTCAGCAAGGTATTTTCTTTGAAGAATTTATTGAGCCTTCCCATAGCAATTTTTTCTGCCATTTCAGCTGGTTTCCCTTCCTGAATGGCTTGATCTTTTCCAACCTCGATTTCTCTCTCAACAGTTTGAGCATCAATTCCATCTTTGTTGACTGCTATAGGGTTCATTGCCGCTACTTGCATCGCAACTTGTTTCCCTGCATCCTCGGCAAGGTCAGAATTGATATTTAGTGCTACCAATGTCGCCAATTGATTACCAGGGTGATTATAAGCAACCACCTTTTCTGACTCAACAAGGGCGTAGGCAGATAAATCAAGTTTTTCTCCTATGATTCCTATTTGTTCAGTAATTTTTTCTTCAACAGATAGTTTCTCATTATATGATAAACTTTTCAATTCATCTAATGATTTTGGAAGTTTGTCAAGTGCCAAATCAACTAAGGATTGTACCAATTGCACGTAACCATCATTTTTGGCAACAAAGTCAGTTTCGCAATTAAGTGTGACGATTACACCTGCTTTTGAATCACTTGTTGATTGTGCGATAATTACGCCTTCTTTTGCATCATTTCCTCCTCTTTTTGCAGCAATTTTCTGTCCTTTTTTTCTAAGAACATCAACCGCTGCTTCGAAATCTCCATTAGCCTCGACAAGCGCATTCTTGCAATCCATCATTCCGGCTCCTGTTTGTTGACGAAGTTTATTTACTTCTGAAGCTGTTATAGCCATTTTTATTTATTTTTTTGATTATAGTACTTATTTTCCTTCTTCAGTTTCTGCAGCTTCTTCCTTGGCAGCAGGCTTTTTAGCTGTAGCTTTTTTGGCAGCAGGCTTTTTAGTTGTAGCTTTTTTAGCAGCAGGCTTTTTAGCTGTAGCTTTTTTAGCAGCAGGCTTTTTTTCTTCTTTTTCCTCTTTTGCTGGCTCTTCTTTCACTTCAGCAGCAACTTCTACTTCTGTTACTTTTTCTTCTGTAGTTGGAGCTTCCTCTTTAGCTGTGGTTTCTACTTTAGCTTCGGTCACCTCATTTTCGGCAACTTTTGCTGAGGCATTGGCTTTTTCCTCTGAGGCTTTTGCTTTCTCTGGATTGTCCTTTAAAGTTTTTCGCTCCTCTAATCCTTCTTGAATCGCTTTACAAATCTCATCCATAATGATTGAAATAGATTTGCTTGCATCGTCATTTGATGGAATTGGGAAGTCTACTAATTTCGGATTTGAATTGGTATCAACCATTGCAAAGGTTGGGATGTTCAATCTTCTCGCCTCAGCAAGGGCAATATGCTCTTTAAGAATATCAACAATAAAAACTGCGGCTGGCTGTCTTGTCATATCTGAAATTGAGCCAAAGGTTTTTTCAAGCTTTTCTCTTTGTCTTGTTTTGAAGAGTTTTTCTCTTTTATTTAATGTATCCCACGAACCATCTGATTTCATTTTATCGATAGTCGCCATCTTACGAATAGATTTTCTTGTGGTTTGAAAATTGGTCAACATTCCTCCAGACCACCTTTCAGTAACAAAAGGCATGTTTACATTGCTGATTTTCTCAGCAACAATGTCTTTGGCTTGTTTTTTAGTCGCAACAAATAGTACTTTCTTCCCAGACTTTGCGATTTGTTTCATCGCTGAACAAGCCTGGTCGAGGTGTACTAGAGTTTTATTTAAATCGATAATGTGGATCCCTTTTTTCTCCTCGAAGATATAAGGGGCCATTGATGGATTCCACTTTCTTTTTAGGTGGCCAAAATGCACACCTGCATCCAACAATTGGTCAAAAGATAATTTAGACATATATATTATTTGTTTACATTCCTAATTTTTCAGCGATTAAGGGGGACAATAGCCAGTTACTTAAACGCTTGGATACTAAACCATTCCAATAACGATTAACGTTTCGAGAATTGGAATTTCTTTCTTGCTTTTGGTTGACCAGGCTTTTTCCTTTCAACCATTCTTGGGTCTCGGGTCATTAAACCATCAACTTTTAAAGCAGCTCTGTTTTCAGCAGAAACTTCTACCAAGGCTCTAGAGATACCTAATCTAATGGCCTCAACTTGACCATTAATTCCACCACCGCTAACATTTACACTTACATTATATTTTCCAACCGTATCAGTCAAAACAAATGGCTGAACCAATTTTGATTGTAAAACATCAATTGGAAAAACTTCTTTAGCTTCTTTGTTGTTCACAGTAATTTTTCCCTTACCCTTAGATAAGTATACTCGAGCAACAGCTGTTTTTCTTCTTCCTAATGTATTTATTACTTGCATAATGTTTATTTGAGAGTGTCAAGATTTAGTGCTTCTGGTTTTTGAGCTTCATGATTGTGCTCTGAACCTGAATACACTTTTAAGTTTCTAAATAATTGCCTACCTAATGTATTTTTTGGTAACATTCCTTTCACAGCTTTTTCAATAAGCCTTTCAGGATGATTTTTTAAAATTTGTTGTGCGGATGTAAATTTCTGACCTCCAGGGTAACCAGAATATCTAACATATTCTTTATTTTCCAATTTAGTACCGGAAAAAGATACCTTCTCTGCATTGATGACGATTACATTGTCACCACAATCAGCATGAGGAGTAAAACATGTTTTATGTTTCCCTCTTAGCACTTTAGCGATTTTGCTTGACAATCTTCCAACAGTTTGATTTTCAGCATCAACGATAAACCACTTTTTATCAGCTGTTTCTTTATTTCCAGAAACCGTTTTATAACTTAATGTATCCACTTTTTATAATTTACAAGCTCCAAAAAAGCTTAAATTAGGGGTGCAAAGATACAATTAATACTTATATGAACAAACCAAATGAAAAAAAAATGAGATGAATTTATTTTTTTTTGAAAGCATGAATTGCATTTCTCGTAAATTCACTTAAAACTAGTCTTCCGCTGATTTCTGCCCTTCTTGCTAGAAGCTCGCTCCAATCTTCAGTTCCGGCCCAAAAAACTTTCTTCAATTCGCGCATCGCATCCGGATTCGAATTGGCTAATTTTTGAAGCAATTCGTTAATTTTTTTATCCATTATTTCGGGACTTTCAGAAATACTTGAATAAAGGCCTTTATTTTGAGCCCATTCAGCACTTCTCCATTGAGTTGCATCAATGGCCAATTCACTCATTGCGGATAAACCAATTTTTCTCTCTACTGCAGGACCGACAACAAAGGGTCCAATTCCAACCGCTAGCTCGGATAGCTTGATCGCTGAATTTTTTGTTGCAAAGGCATAGTCAGCGGAGGCTGCAATACCCACACCACCACCAACAGCTTTTCCTTGTATTCTCGCAACTATAATTTTTCGTGCAGTTCTACATGCGTTGATGACCTTTGCGAAACCTGAGAAAAATATCCTTCCTTCTTCCAAATCCTTAATAGCAACCAATTCGTCAAAGCTTGCACCAGCACAAAATGCACGGTCACCAGCTGACTTTAGTAATATGACCTTGCATTTTTCATTCTCACCAAGTTCAGTTATGGTTAAAGCAAGTTTATTGAGTATGTTTCCAGGGAGAGAATTACTCAGCGGATGTCCAAATTCAATTATTCCAATTTGATTTTCAATTGTACTTTTTACGTGTCCTTGTTCCATTTTATTTTAAGCTGAAGCTGTCAGAACCAATAAGGTTTTGATCACAGTATATGTTCACTTTGTAATTTCCCTTTGACAAATTACCATTGCGTATATCAAAATAAATGGTCAAATCAACAGATTTATTTTGATAATCTATCTCTTTTTTCTCTGAGAAAGATATGGTTCCTCCTGAAGTTTCTGTTTTAAAGCTAGAAACATTTTGAAGGGTTTTTCCATTAGGGCCAATGATTTGCATGTAAACTATTTTTTTACCGGCGTTGGCGATTAAATTTCCAGAAATTGTAAATGAAGATTGAAGCTGAACCGCTTGCTTCGCTCTTGTTGTGGTTTTGTTTTTAACTACAGATCGTAATGCCCCAGAATTGAAACCATATGCAGATAATTTTGAGCCAATTTTTACTTTTTCCGCGCTCGTCTCGGCAGCATCTTTGTATTGATCTCTTTCCATTGTTCGTTGATCAATTGTCTCAATTTGTTCCGTTATGATTAGGTCCTTCTGCAAATTCAATGTATTTAATGAATCTATTTCATAAACATAGCCTCTCATTATTCCTCTCAAAGTTTCGTTTTCTTCCTTTAGTTTAGCGATTTGAGAAGCTGTGAAATTTTTACTCTTTTGTAATCTTTCTATTTTTTCTATTTGCGATTGAATTTTTTGTTTTTGAGCATTCAAACTATCTGTTTGTGAGGCATCTTTTATGATCAGTTTATCATAGGTGTCAAGCATATTGCGAAAATCCGCCTTTAAATCATTAGACATATCACCTACATATCCAGAAAGCATTTTATTCATTCCCTGAATAGTATCCTTATAATTTTGGGTAATATTTTCACATTCGGCAAGCTTTCCTCTTGTATTTGTCCATTTATAGGTCATTACTCCTAAGCCAATAATGAGAACCAAAATGACTCCCAAATACATCTTATTGTAATTTCCCGTGCTATTTTCCTCTTCCATAAATTGTAAAATTAATTAATTTATTAATTGAGATATTGTTGAATTGTTACATCTCTTAGAAATCGATATATGCTATCCGAACCTACCGCTGTAAACCTACTATCAGAGCTTGCGGGATAAGGCCCCCCATGATGCATGTTTTTAGAAACTGATACCCCAGTAGGAACATCATTGACAACTATTCTTCCCGCTTTTTGAATGGCCAAATGATAAATGGGCTCTTTTTGGATTTCTTCGTTGATTTTCTCAGAAAATATTGAACATGTAAGTTGTCCATCAAATAAATCTAAATTATTGATAGGATCATTTTCATACATTACAATTGTCGTATATGGGCCGAAAATCTCTTTTCTTAACAACTCGACTTTATTGAATTCATTTTCGGCAATAATAACGACTTTATTAGATACATGAAATTCCGCTTTTTTTTCACTTTCAAAAACCAACAAATCTCCTATGATATTTTTTATTGAAGAAGTTTTAGTCTCAAAATTCTCCCTTAATGATGGATGTAGCATAGGTCCTGTCTTATATTGGATAATATTGTTTTTTAATTCAATACTCAACATATTTCCAATTACGTTATTCGGAATAAAAATAGCCCCTGGTTTTGTGCAAAATTGACCTCTATCATTACAAACAGAATGCGCTAGTGATTCTGCCAAGTAAGCAATTGATGTTTTTTTAAGGTCTAAAATAAATACAGGGTTTAAACTGCCCATTTCGGCAAATACGGGTACCTCATCCCTCCTTGATTTCACAAGATTTATAATCGCTTCGCCCCCAGTTTGACTTCCGGTAAAACCTATACCCTTAATTTCTTCATGCTGAGTAAGAAAAGTAGCGTTTTCATGACCGCTATCTATGACGTGTGTAAATGTACCACGAGGTAACCCACAATTATTGATGGCAGTGTAAATGGATTTGTATACTTCCAAACTTGTACCAGTATGGTAAGGATGGGCTTTTAGGATTACGGGGCACTTAGCTGATAAAGCGGCAACACTATCTCCACCAATTGTCGAATATGCAAGGGGAAAATTACTCGCACCCAAAACTAATATAGGGCCAAGACCTACTTTTTTCTTTGTAAGTTTTTTACCATTAAAATGCTCAACTGTTTCATGTTTATTTTCCCAATTCTCTGACAGAATAAAGTCGGAAAAGTGAGAAAGCTGATATATAGTTCTTTTAAACTCAACTTCAAAACGTGATTTTTCTAATCCGGTTTCTGATAAATACACCTCCTTTATTTGCTCTTTATTGGAAATCATTCGTGACTTAATTTCCAATAAAAAATTTGAAATATCTGCGTAAGATTTTTTAGAAAGTATTTTGGCAGCTTCAGTAGCTAGAATTACTTTTTTTTCAATTTCTGTAATTGTATCCGGGATGTATTTGACCTCATTATAACTGTTCTTAAAAGGATTGAATGTCTTAAAAGAATTTTTTACAGACATGAAATTAGGCCTCTGATATGGAAAAAGAATAGCTTTCCATTATTTGATTGGAAAGAATTTTTTTACAAGCCTCTTCAACACTTTTCTTAGCTTCTTCTTCAGATTCGGCCTCCACAAATAACCTAATATGTTTACCGATTCGGACACCTTCAATTTCAGGTAGACCAATACTACCCATTGAGTTTGATACAGCTTTTCCTTGAGGGTCTAATAAGGCATCAAGAGGCATTACGTCTATTTCTGCTTTAAATTTCATTTTTGCTTTTTTTGAAATAATGATATGTTGATATTATGAGGTACAAAGTTATAATAATTGGAATTGCCAACACCTTGAAAATAGGAATTAATATTAGGCTCGAGATAATCAATATTATTTTCAATGTTTTTTCAAATTTATTACCGCCTTCAAGCTTCATTGATATTAAAGGGAGCGGTGAAATTAATAGCAAAGAAAATATAACAGCTAATATTCCCAATGAGTAACAATCAAATAAGAAATGCACTGCATCCATTTCATGATTCCAGTTCATCATATTTTCATGAAAATAAAGAGGAAAAAAACAGATCATTATTGCGTTGAGTGGCGTGGGTACACCAGTGAAATTTCTTGTTTGTTTTGTGTCCAAATTAAAATGAGCCAATCTAAAAAGGGATAAAAACGGGATAATAAATGCAACAAAAGGTAAATATTTAATGGAAGCATTAAAATTGTTCGGAAAACCATAAAAGAAGGCTTGAACCCAATGAATGAATTGATTGAAGACGTAATAATGTTCGTAGTGAACATTTGAAACCTTTTTATCAAAGTGCTCTATAAGATGAGGTTGTTCAATTCCAATTAAAATCATAAAGAACATCAAAAAACCAGGAGCAACTCCGAAAGTAATTAGGTCAGACAGAGAATCAAGTTCCTTACCCATGTTACTTTCAATTTTTAAAGCCCGAGCCACAAAACCGTCAGCAAAATCAAATATAGCTCCCAGAAATATGGCATATACGGCACAATCCAACTGACCAGAAAAGCAAAAAGCAATAGAAATCACTCCACAAATCAAATTGCAGCTAGTCAATATATTTGCTAGATTAAACATAAACAACGCTTTTTAACCGAAAAAAGATTGGAAAACAATCAACATATTGCTTGTTCATCTTCACTACAAATAACACAATTTTTTATCAAATCTGTTGTTATATGACTAAATTAGTTCTATGAAAATAAAAGCCTTTTTTATTTCAGGGTGTTTATTTATGACGCATCTTTCTTATTCTCAAGATATAGCGCCAAAGTATTCGAATGAATTCTTATCCCTTGGTGTTGGTGCGGAAGCATACGGAATGGGTAATGCTGTTGTGGCTCAAACAAATGATGTTAATGCGATGTATTGGAATCCTGCAGGTCTTGTAGGCGTTAACAAATGGGCCGAGGTATCTTTTATGCATTCCGAGTACTTTGCAGGAATTGCAAAGTATGATTATTTCGCTCTCGCGCATTCTATTGATGAAAATAGCTCTATTGCTTTTGGCTTTATTCGATTTGGTGTTGATGATATTCCAAATACAACTCAGTTGATAGATAACAATGGAGTAATCAACTATGATAATGTGAGCTCATTTTCCGCTGGTGATTATGCTTTTATGGGAAGTTATGCCAGGCGCTTAAAACCGAAAGGATTAAGCATTGGAGGTACCGCTAAGGTCATTTATAGAAAAGTTGGAGACTTCGCAAAATCATGGGGATTTGGGTTAGATGCTGGAATGAAATATGAGATGAATGAGCATTTTTCCTTTGGTCTTTTGGCCCGAGATGTAAGCTCGACATTTAACGCATGGGTATTTACCTTAGATAATCAAACCCAAAATGTTTTCTTGCAAACCGGTAATGAAATTCCTGAAAATGGTCTTGAGCTTACTTTACCTCGTTTTATTTTAGCTGCAAGCACGCAATATGATCTTGGAAAGAAAGGCGTATACATTGGGGGCGAGATTGATATGGATATTACGACTGACGGCCAACGAAATACCTTAATGAAATTAGACCCACTCTCCATAGATCCTCACATGGGAATTAAAGCAGGATTTAGGCAACTCTTTCAGGTCAGAGCCGGTCTTTCTAATATACAGCAGTTTTCCAACCTGGATGATTCTAAGTATTGGGGAGTACAGCCGAACCTTGGTCTAGGTGTTTCTTTTAAGGGCTTTTCTTTGGATTATGCTTTTACAAGGTTAGGAGCGAGTGAGGCAAATTACTACACACATATTTTCTCATTAAAGCTGAGGTTGGATAAACCGAAAAATGCCGAAAAATGAAAAATATATTAGGTCTAATTTGTATGGTATCATGCTACTTTCAATTGAGTAGTCAAACATACGGTAACGAGTGGATCGAATATGGGCAGAAGTATTATTCATTTTCAATCGTAAATGATGGGATTTACAAAATTGATTACAATACCTTAATATCCTCAGGAATTCCACTGAGTACAATCAATACCAATAATTTTCAGATCTTCGGAAGAGAACGTCAAATCCCTATTCACATAGTGGATGGGGGTGATAATTCATTAGATAATGGAGATTTCATATACTTATATGCTCAAAGAAATGATGCATGGCTTGATTCCACCTTATATGATGACCCTTCATGGATAGGCAACCCAGAATACAGTCTATATAATGATACGATTCAATATTTTTTGACTTGGAACGAGAGTGGTAATAATGAAAGATTTACAGTAGAAACAGACATTGATTTTGATAATTACAATCCGCAGCCTTTTGTGTTAGAAAATGAATCAAATTATTATTTCAATCAATATAATGAAGGTGTAAAATCTTCAAATGCATCTAGTTCATTTTTCATGGCAGGTGAGGGCTGGGGGATTACGAGGCGTAATATTGGTTATGTTTGGAATTTCAATAACATTGATTTTGAAAATATTTACCTCGGTGCTAATTCTCCAAATATCAAGTATACATCGGTGTTAGTGGGCTCCTCAAACGCTGCAATTCCTGCTGGTTCGGGCGGAAATCATTATACTCGTCATACAATTGGTAACTCTGATTATTTACTTGTTGATTCAGTTTTTTCGGGATATAAAAGTATCTTTTCTGCAAAGGAATTCCCGTCAAATATCATTGGCAGTGATGGTTCTTCAAATTTCAAAGTTTCGATAGTTGGAGATTTAGGCGTGGCAACAGATTATCAGTCTATTAATTATGTTTCATTTTATTATCCGCGGATTCCTATATATACGGGTCAGTCGTCTATCAATTTCCAAAGTGTGTTCAGTGATAATGCATCGAAGTCAAGAATTGACATCTCAGATTCTGATTTGAATAATCCCATCGCCTTTACATTCGGAGCTGAGCCAAGGAAGATCCCCATTATTTCCTATTTGGGTGGATATAGTTTGTTAATTCCAAATTCATCTAACTTTTCAAATACCGAAGTTGTAATTCAAAGCGAAAACGAAATCAATAGTATTAATCAATTAAAACCGGTGAATGGAAATGGGTTTTTTACCGATTTTTCCTCAATTTCAAATATTGAAGAGGCATTGTTATTTGTTTATAATGACGTTTTAAAGCCCGTTGTAGACTCGTATGTAGCTCATCGATCATCTGCTATCGGTGGCGGATATAATGTAATTCTTGCCGAAGTAAATGAATTGTACCAACAATATGGTGGGGGTATTCCAAAACATATCAATGGTATAAGAAGGTTTGCACATCATATGTACGATGTCTCAGAGGATAAACCTGTTGGTTTATTTCTAATTGGAAAGGGAATACGTGAAGCAAATGTTTCATCTTCAACGAATATTGGACCAGGAACAAGGTCAAATATTACGTCTTATCAAAACTCATTGGTACCTTCCTTTGGTCAGCCATCTTGCGATGCCTGTATCACATCAAATTTACCAGGAACAGATAAATATACTCCTCTAATTCCGACAGGAAGGATTTCTGCACGAACAACAGCAGAGCTTCAAATATATTTGGACAAAATCATAGAATATGACAATCAACAGAATCAGAATGATGTATATTCAACAAATACAAAGGATTGGCAAAAACAGATACTCCATTTTTCCGGAGGAACGGAAGCTTCTGAGCAAGTTCTTTTGCAAGGGTTTTTGAATGATATGGCGGAAACTGCAGAGGATTATTATTTTGCTGGAAATGTAGATTTGGTTGCCAAAGAAAATGACAACCCAATTAACCCTAACGAATTAGAGGACATAAAGGATCGAATATCTGATGGGGTTTCGTTAATGAATTTCTTTGGTCATTTTACTACTTCAAGTAGTGGTTTTGATATCAATTTAGATGCTCCTTCAACATGGGATAATCAAGGAAAATACCCTTTACTTATTGCGAATTCTTGTTATAATGGAAACATATTTCACAATTCATTTTCAAATTCGGAGGAATTTGTTTTGACACCAAATGCAGGCGTCATTGCATATTTAGGCACATTGAATTATGGTTTTATTTCACCATTAAGGTCATATTCAGATCAGTTTTATAAAGAATTTAGTCAAAACAATTATGGAGG